>CAJCHQ010000681.1 GCA_903970295.1 Bryobacterales bacterium | reverse complement strand
GATAGAAAAGATATTGCTCGAATTCACTACATCTGGCGAATTGATTCCTCTGTTACGGCTCGTCACCTTACTTTCCGGGCGCGGAGATTGGGTGGATGCTTTTTTAGCTGTTCTCTTTTTGTCAAATGCCGGTAAAATAACGCTTGAACAGAAAGAATTCTACGGTCCTTTATTCCTTCTGTTTTCCGGCAACAACAATCAGACAATACCTCAGGCCTCGTAAGAACTAAATGAATCTGAAAGCACAAATAGAAGCGATTTTGTTTCTTACCGATAAACCGATCAAGGCTGCAGCAGTGGCACGTATCGTCAATCTTGACGTGCATGTCGTCAGGCAAGCATTGATTGAACTCATCCACGACTACGAAGAACGCGATGGCGGTCTGGAAGTAGCCGATGACACTGACGGTTATGCCATTCAAGTCAAAGACGAATACGCCTCGATTACCGACGAATTCGCACCGTTGGATATGCCCGTGGCTTTGATCCGCACTCTATCGGCGATTGCCATCAAGCAACCCGTGGCCCAATCAGACATTATCAAAATCCGGGGAGCCGGTGCCTACGATCACGTCAAAGAATTGATTCTGCGCGAATTAATTCAGAAGAAAGAAGAAGGCGGGCGCTCGCCGAGCTTGAGTACGACCAAGAAATTCCAGGAATATTTTAGGCTCTCGCAAAACGCCAAGAGCTTGCGCCAGGACCTGGTCAAACAAAAACGTTCAGAAGGTGAAGCCGAGCCGGGCTACGAAGAATCAGTCACCGTCGGCGATGCCTTGCAAATACTGGCCCAGAGCCAACTCGACAGCAGTGTTGTAGGTGCTCAGGGCGAAGACGACAAATTTGAAACCGTAAAAGCCCGAGACCCTAAAGCCGATGCGCCGGCTTTGACCCACGAGGAAGTGCTTTTTGTCGATCAGCCCAGTGTGGAAAACAAAGAGCAGCTCGAAAAAATCTTTGCCACCAGCCCCGATGCCTCGCTAATTTATCGGCCGGTCGACAAAGAACAAACCAGCGATTCCGAGACCGCTTTACAAACACCTGACCAATCAGGCGACTGATGGAAGTCGCGGCGTTAGTGCCGGCGGCTGGCGTGGGAACTCGTTTTGCCGGGACCGTCGAAACATCGCCTGCCGCAGCCGAGGCTGGCTGCGCGCACCCGAATACCAAACAATTTCTGCAATTGCTCGATGTTCCTTTGTATATATGGTCCGTGGAAAAACTCTGCCAATGTGCCCAGATTGAGACCGTCAGCCTGATTTTGCCTGAACACGCAATAGAATTCGTAAATTCGCAGTTAAAAAGCTATCTGCCAAAGCAAGAAAGGCAAAAAATAGAATTAACCGTCGGTGGTACCAGCCGCCAGCAGTCTGTATATAAAGGTTTGCTCAGCCTCAGTGCCCGAAAACCTCGCCTGGTTTTAGTTCACGATGCCGTACGACCTTTTCTGACGGCCGAGTTAATCGATGCCAGCCTACAAATGGCCGGTCAGACCGGTGCTTGCACTGTCGCTACGCCCATCACCGACACGGTGAAGAGAGCCGCTGATGGCACCATAGAAGAAACCGTAGATCGCTCTCGGCTTTACTCGATTCAGACACCACAGGCGGCCCGATACGAATGGTTGCTCGCGGCCCACCAGGCTGCTGTTGAGAAAGGGCTTGAAACCACTGATGATGCCGCCATTTTGGAAGCGGGCGGGCATAAAGTGTCAATTGTTCCTGGTCAAACTTATAACGTTAAACTGACTACCTCAGCGGATCTCAGACTATGTCAGGCTCTCGCCGAATGGTTCAAAAAGAGTGGTTTAGCACCGAAAGTAGTCTAGATGACACACGTTTGTACATCTTGTGGCGTACTTGCTTTATGCGACGAATTGTCTAGAATGATGGGAATCGATGCACCATCGGAGATGGCATCGGTAATTTGTCTGACAATGGTATGCTTCCCCTTCTATGAGACATACGCGAAGAATATAACTTCACCGGGCACACTTGCAAAGGACTAATATGGTCGACGAGATAAATAACACCGCTCCAGAAAAACCAACTATAAGCAATGGACGTGCCAGCAAGAAGGACGTGAATATTTTTCCTGCGCTGAACGATCGCCGAGCTATGCCGCTTTCAGTCAGGCAAGCCGCACCGACGAGAATGGGCACACAAATTTCAATCTTTTGTCCTTCATCCTTCGAAGAGGCATTAGATATAGTCGAATGCTTGCGCAGTCGATCTGCCACCACTATTTCACTCGAGAATTTGAAAAAGCTTGACGCAAGCCGGCTGGTTGATTTCGTAGCCGGAGCATCTGCCGCACTGGATGGCGATTTTCATAAATTGAGCGAGCAAGTTTACCTGTTCTGCCCGAGCAACATCAAGATCACCGCTCCTGGCAAAGGTACCACCGGCGCCACCGCAGGTGTGACCGGTAGTTCAGTACTGGGCACTGGCCTGACTGGCCTGACCGGCACCATCGGCAATGCTCAGGAACTAGATTTCCTCTATCCAGGGGCAACTCAGCCAAGCGGCAATTCGTTTCTCGGTCCCAATTGGCCGACTCTACAATAATTGTTTAGTCAAAAAGCCAGCCAAAACGCAACATTCAATTACGACCGCCTCTTGTCTACCAATGGGCGGTCGTTGCATTTGGTCGGCGCGCAGCCCTAGCATCTTAACAACCGTTGACCCTCTGACCAGCTTAAATGAGGCTCAGCAATAAGACAATATTAATGAATTCTCATCAGGCGAAAGCAGAGCCTTAAACCTTGGGCTCTTCAGATTTTTTAACAGCCATCGTCTGAGTCCGCTGGTATTATGTATTCACAAGGCGCAAGGCGGAAACACCCGCCAGGTGCCATGTTTCCTCCTTACCTAATCCACCACAACAAGTTTCCCTCCCACCTTACCCGGGAGGGAAGTTTTGTTTTTGGAGATGATTATGTTTTCTTTTAGCCGAACGAAATTTGCAGCCAAGAGGCGATGGTATCAGCGGCCTTTAGCGGATCGTCACCATCGACTGTCAACTCATAAGGCGAGCATTTGCTAATGTGGCGATCGTAGAGCGGATCGTAATGAGTCACAAGCAGTGCTTCCACGATGGCGTCGACGTTACCAGTTTGAGCATACTCTTTGATCTTCAATAAATTGGCTTTACCCAGGTTCTCTTTGAGCAATTCAAGCGCCTGCAGAGCGCGCTGCCAATCATCGCCATTGACGATCGAAGCATAATCGCCAGTCAATCTTTTTATTCGCCTTGGCAAACTGCCAGTGACCAGAATGCGTCTGCCGCTTTCTATCTTATGCAATAGAAAATCAGGCAACGCCAGCTTGCCAACTCTGCGACTCTCGGCTTCTAGAAAAACCGGTTGGCACTCGAAATTTCTCAAACTTTGCCACAACAGTCCCTCGAAGTTTTTTTGAGTCGGCTGCTCGGCCATGCCGAAGCCACCAAAAATTGAACCCCGGTGATGACAGAGCGACTCCAGATCGAGAATATGGAAATCGCTCTTTTGCAGATGCTTGAGGATTTCGGTTTTGCCCGTGCCAGTTCGACCATGCAAAACGATCGCAGTGAATCGATAGCCATCAGTGGAGAAATCTTGCAAAACATGCTTGCGCCAGGCCTTGTAGCCGCCTGTCAAACGCCAACAATCGACGCCGACGACACTCAAAAAACTGGCTACCGCCTCACTGCGCAAACCGCCACGCCAGCAATGAATGACGACGGAGACGCCCTTGCCTCGCACTTCGAGCACGGCATCGACAATTTCCGGAATTTTAGGCGAGATTATGCGCAAGGCTAAAATTCGCGCCGCCACTTCGCCTTGTTCGGCGTAAAGTGTGCCAACGATGGCGCGCTCTTCATCTGTCAACAAAGGAATGTTAATAGAGCCGGGAATGCGCTCAGAGGCATGCTCACAGGGCGAACGAACGTCGATTAAAAGCGCTTCTTTGAGTGTCAGCAAGCGCTCGACGGTAATTTCGCGCCAGCTCATGCGAGCAACCGAAAAAATGCACGAGCGAAATTGGCACTTTGATCGCGCGTGTGGAGGTCAGGCATCTTTGCCGCTGGTAGTAGATGGTTTGGCCACTTTAGTGGGCTTACCGACGGGCAGAACGACATTGTGCAAAAGCACTTGCACAAGCGGTTTTGCCCGCATTTTCTCGACAAAAAAACGACTCAAAGCACCCAACAAATAACTGCGCAGATCGCTGTCTTGCAGTTTGTCCATAATCGCGCGATCGGCCAAAATCTCTTTCACGACATTCTGGACCTTGACGACAAACTCTTCTGCCGGCAATCCACGTGGCAAAATTACACCCTTGAGACTGACGTCTGGGCCGGCCAGAACCTTGCGCGCTGGACCGAGTGTCAAAGCCACGATCACCAGCCCATCTTCGCTCAGATGCCGGCGATCTTCGACGATTGCATCGTTGATTTGCCAGGCTCGAGAAGAATCAATCAAGATAATTCCCGATTTCACGCGGCCATTCTTTTGCCCTTTATCTCTGGTTAATTCCAGAACGTCGCCATTTTCCATGACGAAAGTATTGTCTTCGGCGACACCACATTCGACGGCCAATTCGCAGTGCTTGACCAACATTCTGTATTCGCCATGGACGGGCATAAAAAATTTCGGCTGACAAAGATTGATCATCAGCTTCTGTTCTTCTCGACAGGCGTGGCCGGAGACGTGAACTCCGGCTTCTTTCCCGTAAATAACGTCGGCGCCCCTGACAAACAAAGCATTGATCGTGTTAGCAACTGAGCGTTCATTGCCCGGAATCGGAGTAGCCGAAATAATGACGGTGTCGCCCTCGACAATTTTGATTTGTTTATGCTCATTATTGGCAATCCGCGTTAGAGCAGAAAGTGGCTCACCCTGACTACCAGTGGTCAGAATTACGACGCGGTCCATCGGCAATTTGTTGATTTCGCCGACAGACACCAACAAACCATCGGGGAAAGTCATGTAACCAAGCTCGCGGGCGATGCCGGCCAGATTCAACATAGAACGGCCAAGAATCGCCACTTTGCGATCGTATTTCAGCGCCGCTTGTAAGACCTGGCGAATACGGTGCACATTCGATGCAAAAGTGGTAACGATGATCCGCTGTTTGGCATTGGCAAATACTTCATTCAGCTTCTGCCAGACTGTTTTTTCACTAGGGGTATAGCCCTCGCGTTCGGTGTTGGTGCTGTCAGACATCAAAAGCAGAATGCCGTCCTCGGCAGCCTTTGTCAAGCTGGCGATGTCGAATTGCTCGTTATCGACGGGTGTGAAATCGAATTTGAAATCACCAGTGTGAACTAGTGTGCCTACTGGTGTGTTGATGATCAAACTGAACGAATCGGCAATCGAGTGAGTACAACGAATAAATTGAATCGTGAAGCAACCGATTTTGACGGTCTGGCGCGGCCGCACCTTAATCATCGAAGTCCGGTCCTCAAGACCGTTTTCCTTTAGTTTTCCTTCAAGCAAACCGAGAGCCAAAGGCGGACCATAGATGACCGGGATCTTCAATTCTTTGAGAATGAAAGGAATACCACCGATGTGATCTTCGTGTCCGTGTGTAATCACCAGACCTTTCAGTTTGTTTTGATTCTCGATCAAAAAAGTGATGTCCGGCAAAACCAAATCTACGCCCAGCATTTCTTCTGAAGGAAAAGCCAAGCCGGCATCGACCATGATCATGTCGTTGCCGTAACTGATCACCATAGTGTTTTTGCCGATCTCGCCCAATCCGCCCAGAGCAAATACCCTGAGTACATTGGCGGCAGGCTTGACCTGATTTGATTCGTGCTCGTCCACTTTATTGAGTGCCATTACCTGCCTGTTGATACAAGTGATGAGATTTTGCCGGCGCGCAGTAATTTGTCCATAGCCTCACATTGCTTTTGATCGAGGGCCACTAGCGGTCCTCTCAATTTGTTTTGGCATAGATTGAGAGTAGAGAGTGCGTATTTCAAGCAAGTGGGACTGGGAGCAGCAAATAGGCCTTTAAAGACGGGCAACCATTGATAATGCAAAGCGCGCGCTTGATCCAATCGCCCGGCGAAAAAGTGATCCATCATCTGAGAAATCGGCTTGCCGATTAGATGACTGGCCACACTGACGACACCGCAGCCACCTATAGCCAGAAAAGGCAGGGCCAGGTAATCATCACCAGAGTAAATGCGGAAGTCGTCACGGGCGACTCCGGCAATGGCAGCCGATTGCTCTACCGAGCCGGTCGAATCTTTCAACGCATACACATTAGGGCAGCGTTTGGTCAATTCCAAAATCGTCTCGACTTCGATGTTGACACCTGTGCGTCCGGGAATGTTGTAGAGAATTACCGGCAATCGAGTGGCTTCGGCAATTTTCGAGAAATGTTCGATCATGCCTTTTTGGCTGGGTTTGTTGTAATAGGGGGCGACGACTAAAACCGCATCAGCGCCGAGACTTTCAGCTTCACGGGTGGCCTTTACCGATTTTTCGGTCGAGTTATAACCTGTGCCCATAATCACTTTCGCCTGAGCAGCCGCTCTTTTGATCGTGCACTGCAAAAGTTCGCGCTTTTCGTTATCTTCAAGAGTTGGGCTTTCGCCAGTTGTTCCAGCCACAACAATGGCTGTGGTGCCGTTCTCAATCAGATGGGAAACTAATTTATCGACGGCCTGCAAGTCGAGCGAAAGATTGTCGGCAAATGGTGTGGCCATCGCTGTGATTAATCGTCCAAATTTGCTTGCGTCAGTGCCTATCACAATCTATTTTTTCCTCTTCTATCTTGGCGCATGGTGATGCAAGTGGGTGCACTCCTAAAAATCAGGCAGGACATTGTCCAGCCCAACCAGGAACCCGCTCAATGAGCGCACTGAATGCAGTGCTAGCAGTATGCCTTTGATGAAACATTCAGTGTTGAAACTGTCGTGAGTAATAGTCAAAAGCTCACCAGGACCACCAAAAAGCACTTGCTGATGCGAAATCAAGCCTGGTAAACGCAAAGAGTGCACGCGAATTCCAGAATCGGCCAGGGCTCCTCGAGCCCCCGGCATCAACTCTTTTTCAGCGACTCTCTCCGGATTGAATTTATGTCCGGATGCGGCCATTTTGTTCAGAGTATGCACGGCAGTACCCGAAGGCGCATCAATCTTGGCAGTGTGATGCATTTCCACGATCTCGGTATCCCCGAACATTTGCGCGGCTTGCCTGGCAAATTCCATCATCAAAACAGCGCCAACTGAGAAGTTTGGCACCACCAGGCCGGGAGTTTTTTGTTTTCGGCTAATTGTTTTCAGCTCCTCGATTTGTTCGTTTTGCAGACCTGATGTACCAATCACCGGAGCAATACCGTGCTCGAGCGCGAAACGAGCGTTGGCAAAAGCAGCGTCGGCCCTGGTGAAGTCCAGAAGCAAATCCGGTACCTTCCCAGCCACACAGGCTTCAAAATCGTTGCTGACAAGTATACCAGTCTTGTCATCGCCGGTTGCGGTGAGGACGCCTAGATCCTGACCGACCAAAGTATTGCCAGCCTGATCGAAACCACCAGTCAAAGACAATTCCGCATCCGCCAAAATTGCTTTAGCGCTGGCGCGTCCCATCCGTCCGGCAATACCGGCTACGACCACCGTCTTCATTTCTCATTCCTTCCATCGATCACTGGCTTCGTTCCTCAAGGGCTGATGCTTGCAGCTGGGCTTTATACTTGTGCCGCTTTTGTCGCAAACAATCTACCTGTTGAACCAAAACCGCCGGTTCCGCGCTCAGTATCTGCTGCCGATAGTTCGTCTACCTCTTCCACTTCCACTCGGGGAATCGGCACAAGCACTAGTTGAGCTATTCTTTCACCTGGTTGAAAGGTATAGTCTTGATCGCTGTGATTGATGATCAAGACCTGCACTTCACCGCGGTAATCAGAATCAATAGTGCCTACGCAATTAGTGAGACTGATTCCAGCTCGGTCGGCGAGACCGGATCTGGGCACGACTTGACCTTCGTAACCCTCAGGCACGGCGATAATCAAACCGGTTGGTATGCGCATTCGGGCTTGTCCAGCTAGAGTGTGCGGCTCAGTCAAAGCGCAACACAAATCGAGACCAGCTGCTCCTTTACTGGCATAAGTCGGCAGCGCCTGACAGTGCGGCAGCCGCTTTACTTTCATTTTCAACACTTCCATTTTTTTCTCCACGTCAAGAAGACAACCAATGCCTGCCGCCGCAATTGCCAAAGCGATTTCGGTCGTCTCAGTGACCGCTCGGATTACCGATGCTTCTTTCTGCCAGACGGAGATCCACTCTTAGCTGCTGCAGTGCCAATCTGAGGATAGACCTTTTTCGCTTCTTCGAGTTTGAAATTATGCACAAGAACTATCGCATAGTTCTTGCTCAGTGCCAGCAGTTGGGGCGAATTGGGCCGTGCGGTTTTCTTGAGAACTTCATAAGCTTTTGCATATTGTTCTTCGGCCTCGGCATATTTGCCCCGGTCTCTGAGAAGAGTGCCTGCCAGTTCTAAGGCGTTTGCGATACGCGCATCATCCGGGCCATATTGATCTTCGACCAATTGGGCCGCCAACTTGTAAAAGTCGAGAGCTTTATCGATTTTATTCTCGCTCATCGCCTTATTGCCTTTGAGCATCGCTTCATCGTATGTGGCGGGCGCCGGTTCCCAATACTCTTTGATGTCTTGAGGTGACATGTATTCATGCCATATGCATCCGGTCAAGGACTGGACAGCAATGAACAAAACGAGAATAAATCGGAGTTTCGCAAACCCCTGTACAGATTTCAAAGTTATTTACCTTTTTCTGCAGCGGGCGCTTCTTCTCTGGCAGCTGCATCTTTACTAGATTCTTTACTGGTAGAGTCCTTATCCGATTTCTCGGCTGCATTTTTGTCTTGGTTTTCTTTCACGCTGCTAGCGTCTTTTTCTTTACTAGCGTCCGACTCCTTAGTAGCGTCTTTTTCCTTGTCCTTAGCCGTTGCTTCAGGTGGCTCGAGGTGATATTTGTGAATCTTCTTTTTGACGAAAATCAGGTCTTTTTTGGCTTGTTCAGCTTGATCCGAGTTCGGACTCAACTTGGCATAAATCTCGTTCAGGTCGAGCAACGCCTTTTTCGCCTTGCGGTAATCTTGCGTACTCTTGTACATGTCAGCGAGCTCGAATGTACAGGTTGCTACTTGATTGCTGTAATGTCCAAATTTTGCTTCTGCTGCCGCAGAGGCCTTTTGAAAATCATCTTCAGCCTTGTCTTTGTCACCGGCTTTCTCTTCTGAGCGGGCGGCGTCTAAAGACTCCGTCCAGGGCTTGGTTGTCAATTTGCTGCAACTGCTGAGCACTACAACCAGAGCGACTGCAGCCACTAGCGTATGTCTAGAATGAGAGACTCCAGTGACGAGCGAAGATACTTGCATATATTTCCTTCCAGACCTTGACAGAATCGATTATAAAGCACCCCGTACCGGCTTTGTTGGGAATCAAGTTAACCTTCTGCTCAGAGCTGGCGAAGACCTCGTTGAGAGTGCAGCCGTCAGGCATTGGCAACCTGGGCGCCCTGAAAATAATGAGCCAGAATCTGCTTGTAACTTTGTCCATTTCGAGCCAGTCCCTGGGCGCCGGTTTGCTGCATACCCACACCATGTCCCCAGCCTAAGCCGTAAATCTTCACTTGCGATAGCAAACCGAGATTGTCTTTCTCGTGTTCGAGAAAAAATCTAGCGCTCTTCAAGCGGGCAAGCTTTAGTTCCGAGTTTTTGAAGAGGCTGCGGATCACCAGTTCTTTTTTTATAGTCCAAACTCCGGTCGAGGTGGCGATCTGCAAATCCATGGCCACACCAGAAACGCCTCTCTGACCGACTTTGAACTCAGAAATATGGCCAAATTTAGCGGCAGGAGGTGCCACCATAAATGGTGCATATTGCGGATCAGCAAGCATTGTTTCGACATTGTGATGCATCTCCGCTTCCAGAGCGTCAGCAGGCATGATCACGTGCCAGCGAAATTGGCCGGACCAGGCGTCGCAAGTCGAGATCGTGGTGGCATGCCAAATTTGACGCAATTCCGCTTCTGAAACAATCTTTTCTCTTCCGTCTGGCAAGTCTCCCTCAGCCACTCCTTTCAAATATGGAATTGCCGTACCGGGAAATTTATTGGTGACGGGATCGGAAAAACAATTGCTGTAATCTTCGGTGTGTCCGCCAGCGCAAGAGCTAAACAAAGCGAGAATTGGCTGGCCTTGCCAGGTAAGGATCTGATTCTTTGTTTCACTGATCGCTCTTACGTAATGACCAGCAAGCCTCAGATTGCTGCCGGCAAAATATTGGCAACAGAGATAAGAATCGCAGACATCGCAGTGATCAGCACTGTGATCGATGCGCGGATGCAGACCATAGGTGCGAGCGGCCACGGCTTGCGCTTTCACAGCTTCGAGGTGATAGCTTTCCGGCACTTCAGATGCCAAAACGCCTTTGACGTAATCTTCCAGCGTGCAAAGCAGATTGATCTTAACGCTGTTGCCCTCGGCAAAAATCTGCAGCTTGCCCACGTATTTAGGCGCCGAACTGCCTTTGCCGTTTTGTCTGGCAAGATTTTCCAGAGCGAACTGACCATCCCCATTGATGGCTTCTATCTCCAATGAGGCTATGGCTTTTTCGCCAACAGGAGCACCCCAAAAGCTTTGCAGGGCGAAGCCACTGAGAGTTAAATAGCCGGACTTCGCTGAGACTTGCACAGTAGTTCCTGCCGGCAGAGAGCCCTGTACTTGTTGGTGGTGCATCTTGATCGCTTGCGATCCTGGCTGGCCCGATAACCGGCAAGCCGACTCGCACAAAATCTTCAAACTCGAATGTTTGAGATCGGTCAGTGAGCTATTCGTTAATCCCACTCTGATTTGCATTTTGCCAAGTGAATCCAGACAGGCGAGGCGACGGCATACCTAGGCCAGTGCTATGAGAAGAAATTCGCTAAAAGTCCGGAGCAGGAGGGACTCGAACCCCCAACCCTTTCGGGCAGCCGCTTTCAAGGCGGTGTCTTCATCCAGCCAGGTCTGCTCCTCAGAGGTTGGCTGTAGCATTATTCCACCTATGATCATACTATGTGGGCGAAAAAATCAAATGCAAAAAAGAGTAACGAGCAAGCCACCCCGGTCAGGTTGAAAATGGAGTTCGCGCTGTGAAAGCTGAGAGGCTCGATCTAATAGTAGTGCAGAAGGGTTTGCTGCCCAGCCGAGAGAGCGCTCGCACTGCCATCATGGATGGTGCTGTTCTCGTCAACGGCCAAAAGGCAACAAAGCCCGGCATGCCGGTTTCGCCAGCAGCTAATGTCGAGTTGATCGCCAGTTTCGCGACCAAAAAGTTTGCCAGTCGCGGTGGACTCAAGCTGGAAAGGGCTCTCAAAGATTTTCAGATTATCGTCAAGGATCGTGTTTGCCTTGATATCGGTGCCTCCACTGGCGGTTTCACAGATTGTTTGCTGAAGGCTGAAGCGAGATTGGTTTATGCAGTAGATGTCGGTTATGGCCAATTAGAATGGCAATTGCGCCAAGATTCTCGCGTACGCGTCTTCGAACGAGTAAATGCCAGGTATTTGACTCCGGAAAAATTGTACGGAGCAGGCGAAGAATGGGCAACACTTGCTGTGATTGATGTTTCGTTCATATCGCTGGCAAAAATTTTTCCCGCTTGTTTGCAATCAATGGACCGCGACCGAGCCGAAATTATTTGTTTGATTAAGCCGCAATTTGAAGTGGGACGTGCAAAAGTAGGAAAGGGCGGAGTCGTTCATTCGCAGCTCAGCCATGTTGAGGCAATCCAGTCTGTTGTGGCTGCAGCGGGAAATCTCGGACTTTCTCCGCGGGCTCTTAGCAATTCGCCGCTGCAAGGTCCTGCAGGAAATATTGAATTCCTCGCCCATCTGGAGACCAAAACCACTCCGAATACAATTGATATCGAAGCAGTCGTTGCCGCCGCACATCAAGAATTTGCTCAATAGCGAAACCGACTCCCCATGATGTCGGAAGTCGGTTCGCAATTAGCAGAATCAGCTCATGCAGAGCGATTAGCAGCTCAAATACAAGGAATCAAACGACTATTTAGCAGGCGCTGCATCCTTGGTTGTTTCAGTTTTGGTTTCTTTCTTCTCGTGCTTCTTTCCACCTTTTTTAGTTTCGGTGGTTTTTTCAGTCTTCGTGTCAGTTTTCGAGCTGGCTTTGTCGTCAGCGGCGAGAACTGAGGTGCTGAGAGCCAAGCCGAGCACTGCTGCTAAGGCTGCTGCTAAGGTTGCTTTATGCATGATAAATCTCCTAGTAGAGTAATCACCTTGGTGAGAGCATGAAACGCTTCTCAGCCGGGGCTTAAAACTCATGCTATGGTAGGCATATTAAATCCCGTCCTGATCGGCGTTATAACTGTGTTAAATTTGCAGCTGTTAGTGCGTTCGTCGCGGCTGCATCAGGCAAGAACCTCATATCGCTAAGAAAGTCCGATAAAATTCGGCTTGACCAATTTACCGATACATGACAATTTGTGAACGAATTACGCTCATCCAAAAAATCCGGATGCATCCACTCAGACGCCCGCAAGACTACCTATACATAGCCCAGAACAGATTATGGCTGCGATTTTCTGTATCTATATAAATGGAACGCAAATTCGTTGCCTTTAATAAGAAACACCACCCGCGGGGCTAAGGTCCGGGAAAAGCGAGTGCGCAAAATATGTGCCATTCTTATCAGACAATGAGCTAAGGGCAATTTGAGACCTATCGATGAAAAAGACTAGCGCCGATTTCAATTGTCTTTATTTGCATGGATTTGCGTCAGGTCCATCTTCGAGCAAAGCAAAATTCTTTGCTGAAAAATTGACCGAATTGGGTGCCAATGTTTCAATCCCAGATTTAAATCAGCCCTCGTTCGAGAATCTCACACTGAGCAGTCAACTGGCAGTGACGGATCGAGCAATTGCGCAATTCGCATCAAATCGGCCCTTAGTAATTTTTGGTTCGAGCATGGGTGGTTTGCTAGCAGCGATCAAAAGCACTAGCGTTGAAAATTTGCGGGCACTGGTTCTGATGGCGCCGGGTTTCGGTTTATTCAAACGATGGCCTGAGGTACTTGGTGAAAAAAGTCTGGAGCAATGGCAACAAAAGGGATCAATCGAACTCTATCATC
>CAJCHQ010000680.1 GCA_903970295.1 Bryobacterales bacterium | reverse complement strand
TACAGAAGTAAACATGGAGCGCGAACGCATTAAGGCGTCTGTAATCATCTTCGGACGCGCAACGCCGGTAGAACTGGAATTCAACCAGGTTATAAAAGTGTAAATGTGGTGGATTCTATCTCCAAACTGCCATAAGATCATAAGTTCCGCATATCGCATAGGACGAAAGCACCGTGAAGAAGGTTGTCGGCAAAGTTAAGTTGCAAATTCAAGCTGGTAAGGCTAATCCAGCACCGCCTATCGGACCAGCCCTTGGTCAGCATGGCGTCAATATCATGCAGTTCTGTAAGGAATACAACGCCAAAACACAGGACAAGGCCGGCACTATCATTCCAGTCGAGATCACGATTTTTGAAGATCGCACATTCGACTTCGTACTCAAAACGCCCCCCGCAGCCGAACTTCTGAAAAAGGCTGCCGGGATAGAAAAGGGCTCGGCGACGCCAAACAAGACGAAAGTCGGTTCGATCAGCAAGGCGAAAATCACAGAAATCGCCAAAACCAAAATGCCAGATCTTAACGCCACAACGCTTGAAGCCGCCGAGAAAATGGTCATGGGCACGGCCCGCAATATGGGTCTGACCGTTCAGGACTAGTCGTTCAAAAGTCATGCAAAACTCATCAAAGGTAATTCAAACAGTATTAAGGAAGGAATTGGCTTCCAAAGCCAAATTGAGCACGGGCTGACCGCCCACCGTAAACGATCGACGAAAGCAACGATCGATGAAAACACCGATCGCCCACCGCAATCAAGGAAGAGACCATGGCTAAACTAAATAAGCGCCAAAAAGCATTGACCGCAATCTATCAGCAAAACGAAGCAGCTTTGGCAGCTGAAGATGCTCTCAAGCTTTTAAAAGATGCGCCAAAAGTGAAATTCGATCAAACTGTCGAAATTCATTTCCGCCTCGGTATCAACCCTAAATTGAACGATCAACAAATCCGCTCCACCGTTAATTTGCCCGGCGGTACTGGCAAAGAAGTGAGAGTGGCGGTTGTCGCCAAAGGCGAGAAGGTAGCCGAAGCTACACAGGCCGGAGCTGACGTGGTCGGCGGCGAGGAGCTGGTCGCAAAAATTGGCGAAGGCTTTCTTGACTTCGATAAACTAGTAGCCACACCCGACACCATGGCTATGCTCTCGAAAATGGGGAAGGTGCTGGGTCCCAAAGGTCTGATGCCTAACCCCAAGGACGGCACAGTGACTTTCGACGTAGCCAAGATTGTCAACGAATTGAAAGCCGGCAAAGTAGCATTCCGCGCGGAGAAAGATGGCGGACTCGTGCAAATGGCTGTCGGCAAATTATCGTTCGACGACACGAAACTGCTAAAAAACATCGCAGCTG
The DNA here is from genome assembly GCA_903970295.1 of Bryobacterales bacterium. Next base: position 5,034 of record CAJCHQ010000680.1, on the reverse strand, counting down.
TAGTCGACCAGATCAATAAAGTTAAGCCCACATCGGTAAAAGGCACTTACATCAAATCTGTTTATCTAAGCTCGACTATGGGTCCCGGGATCAAACTCGACATCAACAAGTTGCAAGACTTGCATAAATACATCGCTGCTTAGAAACCTGCAAAGACCATGATAAAACAAATACTGGTCACTGCCGCGGGAGAAGATCGCCCAGGCATCGTGGCGCGACTGACTGAGGTCTTTGTCAAGCATGGCGGTAACTTAGAAGAGAGCCGCATGGCGATTCTTGGCGGTGAATTCGCGGCGATTATTGTTATTTCAGTTCCTGAAGAAAATATTGACGCTCTTAATCAGGAACTACGTGGTCTTGACGACGAAACAATCACTGTTTCAACCAAGAGCACTAAACCCCTCGACCCCAAGCGCTTCGCCAAACACGCGCCCTACGAAATCAATCTTGCCGGAGCCGATCATTACGGAATCGTGCACCGCGTATCTCGTTTCCTCCATGACCACTCTATCAACATCCAGTGCATGGACACTGAAGTCGTACATGCTCCAGTTTCTGGCACGCCGTTGTTTCACATGAAGGCAACCGTGCTGGTACCACCACCCATCAGCTTTGTTGAACTGCAACGCCAACTAGATCAAATAGGCGACGAAGAATGCGTAGATATTGCGCTCTCAGCTAAAGCCGTCGAAGTTTGACATAGCTGCATTTCATCAGACAAATTTTTGTGTCAGATAAAACTGACTTGCCGTAAGGCACCCTTCAGATTCCCAGCCCTACCGATATCGGCAGGGTCCGGGGAGAGGAATTCGACCGTACCGATATCGCTAGGATGCCGCCGTCTCACCTTCCTACACCACATCCGGTGCATCGCTAAACGGCAAGTGAAACTTCCGCCACTGTGCGAGCACAAGCGCCACTGTGCGAGCACAAGCGTCACTCTAAATCATCGTCCTCATCCGTTTCCTCCGCTTCCTCCGCTTCGCAGTCATCATGCTCACAACGGCAGCCATCAACATGCCTTTCGGAACGATCCGAACGCCTGCATTTCTCACTACAGAATTGACCAACTCCCTCAACAATGCATCCGCACTCGCGATAACTGCACTTTTCTCTTTCTTCGCCGGTCTGACAGGACATCAGTCACCTCTCGATCAAGCGCGGACAATGGATTGTTGATTAAGGGACTTTCGGGGCGATACCCAAGAAGCAGGGGGTGCCGGAACCACATAAGTAAACGGAAAAGTTTGCTGCGCTCTGAAGTGCAGTGGCGATTGCCCCTGGTAGACCCACTGCACCACGAATGGATGCACGGCCACATCGGTTTGTACCGTGACTGTACCTTTGACTGGCCCACCACTCAAAGTGAGAGCTTTAAACTCAACAGGGTTGACATTGCTAACCAAGCTGACCAAGGAATAATCCGAAAACAGCCCTGATTGTCGGGTGTTGGCGTGATCAATGATACTCATCGCTCTCGTTTGAGCATCCATCGGACTGCCAGTTGCCGCCACACGTGCAGCCTCGCGGCAAGTGGCTTCATTCACCTGCACAGCAATGACAATTACGCACAAATCAACAACCACAAGAACTATCGGGATCAAAGCCATCAAACCGACAGCCAGTTCTACCAAAGAACTTCCGCTTCTGCGCCTCCTCAAGACGGTTTACCTCGTATCGTACGCTTGTCGAAGCGCGGCTAGGCCAATTTACCAGGCTTCCCTGAGCAGACACTACATTGCAACCAATTTGAACAATATCACAGTGCCCTATCTTTATCTTTGCAGTGCCGGAGGAGATTTACTGGGCTTTGCAAATCTGTTTACATTTTTCCAGAAGGACGAGTCGGGATCGCATCGCTGATCACCGGCCCTAAATGGGCATATGCTCGAAAGATACCCTGACAAATAGCCGGTCAAAATCGTTCAAAAATATGTGCGCGGACGAATTGAAAGAGCAAGAAACAACTCCAGCGTCAGCAGCTGTTGACTTAGCTGGCGGCGGGAGCGATGCCATTCTATCGGAACAGACCGCCGACTTCTGCAACACCTGTGGCCAAGTCAAAATCGGTCAAATGCATCAGTGCCGGAATAGTGTTGAGAGAACTGGCATCGATTCTCCAGACGACCCAATGATCGGAAGTATAGTCGGACACCATTACAAAATCTTGGAGTTTATCGGGCGGGGTGGCATGAGCACAGTTTTCCGTGCAAGCCACCAATTGATGAAAAAGATAGTCGCTCTGAAAATCCTTACACCTCAATTCCGCGTGGATAAACAGAAGCTGTCGCGCTTTCAACAGGAAGCTATTTCTGTTGGACGGCTCGACCACAAAAACATAATCAAGATCTACGAATTCGAGGTTCCAGAAGTTGGCGAACCATATCTTGTCATGGACCTAATAGACGGCTGCTCTCTGTCAGAAACAATCTTACAAGGACCATTACCACTGCGCAGAGCTTTGCAGATTTTCTTACAAATTTGCGATGCCCTCGACCATGCGCACGAGATGGGAGTCATCCATCGAGATTTGAAACCAAGTAACATCATGCTCGTGCGCAACGAAGACGGCGACGAAATAGTCAAAATAGTTGATTTTGGCATCGCAAAAATTCTAACGCCGGACGCGGCAACAGCCAGGTTGACACAAACAGGCGAAATCTTCGGCAGCCCTTCATATATGAGTCCGGAGCAAAGCCTGGGCAAGTCACTCGATAAACGCTCAGACATTTATTCGCTAGGCTGCTTGATGTACGAGACTGTCACGGGCAAAGTTCCTTTCGAGGGAGCGAGTGTCCTCGAGACTATCAATAAACATCTCTACGAACCGCCACCTCTGACAAGCCACAGCGGCACTAATATAGAGCGCTCAGCCGCCATGAACGCGATCATTCTAAGATGCCTTGCCAAGGCTCCAGCTCAACGTTACCAAACTATGAAGCAGCTGCAGAAAGATTTGCAGAGAGTGGCCAGTGTTGAGAAGGAAAATGCCTTCGAGCGTCTGCATCTTGCCTGGCGCCTGCACAGATTACGGAAAAACGCTCATCTGCCAAGCTTAGCAGCGCCACAAGCTTTTGTCTCAATCATTGCCGCACTATTGTTCATCACAGCCATCACGATTTGGCAGAAAGCATCATGGCGTAATGTGCAAAAAGCGAATCAAGTTGTTGCCACTGCATCCGATATCAAAGCAAAAAAAACATTTCAGCAATGTATGACTGTTGGTCAACGAAAATTTGACGATGGTGATTGGTCACAAGCCAATACTGAGTTTCAGCAATTCGCGGAACAAAAGCTCAGCCCTCAGGAAGAAACCCGATTAAGTCCACTTGTCTACGAACAGTTGCAAGATCTGCATCAGGCCGCAGGACAAACCAGTGTCGCGAAATCTTACGAAGATAAGGCGAGGCAAATAAGAGTCACTGCTGCCAATGAGATTGTAAATTCGGTTCAGCGTCAACTCGCCGCGATCGACAAAGAGATGAAAAGCAAATCTCACGCTAACACGGATCTGTCGGATGCCCTCGGTGATATGAACGAGCAAGCTCACTTGTGCGAATACCTTGGCGCTTACGACCAAGCAAAAAAGATTTTGACAGAATCTCTCAACCTCACTTCGCGTTACATGATCAAAAATGATGCGCAAATCGGACGGACTTACAAAAATCTAGCCTACGTTCTTCTGCAAAAAGGCGCAGCAAAGGAAGCAAGGGAGTTTTATACGAAAGCACTGGTCATCCGGCATCGGCAACCAGGTTACTTTGATGAAGACCTAATCAGAACTCTGCGAGATGCTGCCGCACTGGAATTGCAAATGAACGATTTCGCCGGCGCCCATAAGTATCTCGATGAAGCAATCGCGGAAGCTAAAAACAGGGAAAACATCAATACACCTCTAATGGCTTATTTGCACGTGCTCAGAGCGAAGGTTTTTATGGCCGCGGGAGCGCTCGAAAATGTTGACAGCGAATTACAAGAAGCCAAAAACATATACGCACAAACTCCAATCGACAGCCTCGCCGATGATCAAAAGGCGAGCTGCTTGATGTTGCTGGCCCAAGCAGCGATAAACGAAAAGAAGCAGAACTCGGCGCGCAAAATGATGCAAGATGCAATATCGCTTTATGAACAAGCACCGCGAAAAAATTGGGCTGACTTTGCCGATGCGCTCGATGATCTGGCCAAGAATTACCTTTGGGAGGCGCATCAACCGGCCGGAGCTTCCACGCCGCTAGTTCGTGCGCAACATTTGGCTCGAGCTTATCCATTGATCAAGCGAGCACAGGCCATCCGCGACCGCTTGCCAAAATGGCAGACTCAAACGAGCGTGGGTCGAAGCGTTCAGCTCCTTAACGAATATCAAAATTTGGTGCCTCGGTATCTTGCCCTTGGTGTGGATATGCATCCCGGACACCTGAGCAAGTAAGTCGTGCAGGGAAAATGATTTTCGTGGCATATTGCCGAAAAACTCATTAGAATCTAATTGAATAGCGTTCTAGGGCGGCGGCAGGAGTTAGACCAATTGGTTAAGTTCAAGGATTACTACGACACTCTGGGTGTTTCGAGAAGCGCCAGTGATAAAGAGATCAAAGCCGCTTATAGGAAGCTGGCTCGACAGCACCATCCTGATGCCAACAAGGGCAACAAGGCTTCTGAGGAAAAATTCAAAGAAATAGGCGAGGCCTATGAAGTACTGAAAGATCAACAAAAGCGCAGGCGCTATGACGCTCTTGGAGCTAATTACAAAGCCGGAGCCGATTTTCGACCGCCGCCGGAATATGGACAAAATCCAGGCTTTGCTTTTGATTTTGGCAATTTCGCCGGGGGTACAAATGCGCCATTTTCGGATTTCTTCGAAATGCTCTTCGGTCAGAATTTCGGCACGGCTACTCAGGGCATGGGCGGAAATGCTGGAGCTGCGGCTGCACAAAAGCGTCGATTCGACCAGGAAGCAGAGATTGAGCTAAGTGTCGAAGAGTTGGCTAAGGGCACAATGAGAACATTGCAAATCACCGAACCGGGGGCCAAAACGCG
>CAJCHQ010000679.1 GCA_903970295.1 Bryobacterales bacterium | reverse complement strand
GTCAACCGCCGCGGTCAGGGAAACTTCAACACAGGTAACTACTGGCATTCAGATGGTCACTATCTCAGAGATCCCAGTTCAATCAGCGTAATGCATATGGTCAGTGCCACTTCAGATGGTGCCACTCGAGTGACCGATTCGGCTGCCGCTTTCGAGCGCTTGACGGATGCAAATAAAGACAGCCTGTCCAAACTTGCATTTCGGGCCGCAGAGACAGGAGTCGCCCATCCCATAGTCATCAGGCATCTTCTAACCGGGCGACGAAGCCTGTACGTAAACTTGATCGGAACGGCGATCAACTCTGATTTCCAGCAACTGCCGCACGTCAATCATTTCATCGACAAGCACTTAAGCGAGCGCGGTACTTTCTATGAGCACTACTGGCAGCCTGGTGACACGATGATCCTCGATAACTTCGCAACAATACATCGTGGCACGCCCTCTGATCCAAAAAATTTGAGAATAATGCATAGAACCACAGTGACTGGTCCTTCAGTGTGGTGGCGCGCCCAGAGACGCGCACCTGACACTTACTACGCAATATCGCAATAAAACAAATAAAAAAAAGAAGCGAGGTGGCACCATTAACAATGGCACCACCTCGCGCTCTAGTGGGCTGACCTGGAAGCAGTCTCCCAAATCATGCGATCAAGCTGCTTTCTGTTCACCGTCACCTGCGCCCGGAGAGACAATTTTCAGATCGCCGGTGGTCGACAACACTGTAAAGCGACTGCCAGAATTCGATTCTGCAGTGAAGCGTAAATCTACACTGGCAGAGCCGACGGGCAGGCGCATCAACTCCACGAAGCCAATCCAGTCGGGCACGGATGGTGTAGCAATCACGAGCGTGTTTTCTTCGCCGAGTGCGTTCACTTCCAAACCCAGCATCGCCTGGAGCAACTGGCATAAAAGTCCAGCCACCCAAGCTTGCCACTTGCATGCTGCCGGGTAGGGCACCAACCGATCGAATCCGCATACCAATTCCGGCATGCGATTCTCGGTCATTTGCCCAAGCAAGTTCATGAGCGCCATGAAGACTAGATGACCCTCACCGTGATGCCCACTGGTAAACAAGCCTGCAGCTGCTTCGGCATTATCATGCGGCCAGACCGTACCCGCATGATAACCCATCGGGTTGTAGGCTTTTTCCCTGGACGAGCGGGTGCGAATACCCCAGCGCGAGAGCATACCATCGCCATTCCCATCTCTTGAAACGAGCATGGCGGCTACGGCTGCGCACTGTTCCGCGCTGAGAATGCCACTGCCCAGGCAATGCCCGGCGTTAGAAGCGATCCCATCGACTTGTCCGACTGCATCTAACGCTTGCGCCAGATAGTTCTTGCCGGGCATCCAGAAGTCGCGCTGAAAGCGAGTCCTCAGCTTGTCTGCCTTGACTCGCATTTGATTCGCGAATTCGGCTTTGCCGCGCAATTCAGCCAACTTGGCCATCTTCTGCCACGCTTCGAAGACGTAGCTTTGCACTTCACAGCTAGCGATCGGCAAGACAGCCAAACTGCCGTCTGAACGCACGTGGGAATCGAAAGAATCCATCCAGCTGTGAATCGACATGAACTTGCCGTCCAGACCGAAACCCAGATACGCCTTTCCCAACGCTTGCCGTGTCCGCTCGATTTCCCAATCGATGTACGACAGCCCCGCTTCCGCATTGCTCCAGTACCGATCGACGAAATCGACGTCACCACTCGTCAGACCATAGTCGGCAAACAAGATGAGCGTCAATGGTGTCGAGTCTGCACTCGTATAGACAGGCGTATGTTGAATCGCCTTCAAACGAGCCAGTTCGCCGACATGCAGTTCGTGCATAATCTTGCCTGGGTGCATCGCCCGTTCTTCATCGTGCTCGGTCGCCTGGTAACCGAAGTTCGTCGCCAACACACCACGTGCAATTTGCGGCATAAACTTACACGTCTGCTTGGCAGTCTGACTGCTGTCTCGACCGAATGGTGCCACGTACCAGGGCATGCCCGCAGCAACCGTATGACCGAAGTCAGTGGGCAGCATCAAGCAGTAGAGGTCACGAGTAGCTCGCTCGAGGGCTCTGTTCAACTGCTCATTGCCGGTGCGCACCGAAACGTTGTTCTGAGACCAGGCATGGAAATCAGCCTGCGCCCTCGACTGAGCCTCAGAAAATGTTTCGCTGGAGTCGATCAGAGACCTCGCCTTGCTGTTGTCGCGATTGTTCGCATTGATTCTATGCTGGCTAGGCGTCATGGCTAAAATACGCAGTTCGATAGCGGCCTGGTGGTCGCCGGTCGTGACTTCGGTATCATGGGCGGGGCGCCGTTCCAGCTCGAGAGAGAAAGTCACCCTGGCGCCGGGAACTCCTTCACGATCGACAGGGCGCGACCGGCTGATTTTGATCGCACTCGGCTTGATTGTCGGGAAATCGACGACAGTTTGCACCCAATTACCGTCTTTGCCCTGATAAGCAAAAACCAATTGGGCGCCGCCGGCAGATTCAACGACACGAGGCAATACGATTCTGCCACGCGGGTGATAAGCGGAACTGCGCACATGAAACATGTCGGCCGCATCATGAGCAAGAATCAATTCCACATCGAGCTTCAGCGGCGTGTGATGAAAATTCTCAACCAGCATCTGCTCATGCAAAATGCCATCGTGAGCGACTAATTCACCGCGCATGAGAACCGATTGCCGCGGCAGAACTTGATCTTGCACGCGGCACTCAGGATTTGCATAGAGACGACTGGTTGACCAACCACCCTCTTCCGAAGCAGACAAGTAAGCTGGAGCCAGCCCATTGATGCGCCAGGTCCAGGTGGAAAGATGCCGGGTATCGTTGCGATAAAGTCCGCAGCCGTACTTGTTTTCCGGCTCTATCAGACCTTCCTTATCCAGAATCCAAAAGATCTGACCGAGTTTGCCAAAGCGAACATATTCTGGACCGAGGTGAGCAGCTGCAAATTGACGGCCATCGTGGACGAGACCGGAGCGAACAGTTTTAGACATGACGGATTTTCCTTCCCTTTGTGGGCTTAGACAAGCGCGGAAGTTGCTGGATGGCGGTGTGCCGAAGTTGTTGAAGTCGCAGAAGGCAGTTGGGACAGTTGCAGTTCAAGCGAGGATCGATTGCCCGTTGGAAGCAACAAAAGCGATCGATAAAACCCAAAAGGTTTGGTTAGAAGTCGGTCTCTGTAGAGAAGTGAAAAACAAATGTGTCTCTTCCTATCGAAAAAGTCAGCCGGATTCAAGGCTGCAAACGGCCCTGCCGGTCAGCGTGCGCTCATCGCAAACCCGTACAGAGAGCGCTTTCGGATTGATGATGATGCCAAGAGGGCCGGGCGTCGGGGAGGGCTGAAAAATCACTTTCAAACACAGTCGGCTTTCCTGGGGTTGAGCTGGCGATTGTCAAAGACTCGCTAAAAGTCGCAGATTACACCTCGCGCGGTTCCGAAGTGAGACACCGGGGAGCCTTGTGTCAACGCGTGTAACGGACGTATCCGGAAGTGAAGTTTCTTTTTACTATCTTATATCATATCTTTATTCTGAAAACGTCGAGACCAAAGCACAGCCCTGATCCCGACTTAGTTGGTGGCAAGTTTTTTCCCGGGAGTATTCGTAGAAGCCAGAGATGGCGCCGCTTTCGCGGCGCCACCAATGACAGTTACTCCTTCATCCTATCGACAGGGATTGCCACTTTGACGATGACAACCTTGCCGGAGCCAGACTTGGTCTCAGGTAGACCACCTTCAGGATTGACACCCGACCCTGCATCTGGCGGTGAAGCCAGAGGCTGAGGCAAGGGCCCGATCGCGACGAGAGGCTCGATTTCCGCATTCGGGTCCAAACCAGATGGGTCAGGCACGCTGCCATCAGGTGGTGGTGGGGTCGGAGAGAAGGACGGAGCGACTTGAGTCCAAGTCAACCGATCCTCACCCCGCTCGCGACGGATGTCGTTCAACACCAGAAGCGACTCCTCCTCCTTCGTGCCGACAGTGACACCATCAGGATCCGTCGTACGCCGACCCGGCTTATGGGGCAGCTGCGACAGGAGTTTCTCGAACTCAGCCCGCCGTTCAGGAAAGGCCGGTTGAAACTCCTTGAGCCTCCGGAAACCAATCTTGGCTAACAGAAAAGCCAACCACTGATTTTCCCGGAAAGCCACCGGATTTCTGAACCAGCGCTGAATCATCTGGCTCCAAGCCAGATCCGGCTCAACCCTGACGATGATTTTCACTTCACTGTCGATGTAGTTCTCAGGCCGCTTGGCGGGGTGGTTGTAGTAATCCCACTGGAGAGCTTCGATTTTGGTCGT
>CAJCHQ010000678.1 GCA_903970295.1 Bryobacterales bacterium | reverse complement strand
GCCCAGCAAGTCGTGAACAAAGGCGCCCAGCAGCAACAACAGCAGCAACAGCACCAGCCACAAACACATCAGCCACAACCACCGGTCGCACCACGCGAGCGCGAATTCGCCAGTGCCTTAGCGCCGGCTCAATCAATTGCTCCGCCGGCCGCTCCCAGAGAAGCATTCATCCCCACAAACACGAGTGCACCGGTCGTGCAGCGCACATCAGTGCGCAACTACCGCAAAGCGATTGAAGAAACAAGACAGATAACCGGCAGTCTCAAGCGCCGTCTCGAGCGTCCCGACCTGCCAGAAGGCGAGCGCCGCTGGCTGGAACAGATTTACGCCTATCAGTTGATTCTGCACCAGGGATGGCGCCACCTGGCCGAATACAAAGCGGCCGGTCAGCAACAGGGTGCGGGTCGAGGCGACGAGTAGACGTCGCCACCGCCAGTAGTGCTTAAAACGGCTCGGACAATCCCGGCAAGTAGCTGGAAGTTCCGCTGCCGCCGGATGTGGCAGGAAGCTCGTTTGCGGGCGGCGTGTAACCGCCTGATGGCAGAGAACTGGTTGCACTGGGCGCAAATGACGGGGCGGTCGTGGGCATCTGTGACAGGCTGCCCATTTTGCCGGCCGACAGACCCACAGGCGGAGCGGCCGCAGTCGGCATTCCCTGTCCATAGGGACTCGATGGTGCCAGCGGCGGCACTGGTGTTTGCACAGTCGGATTGGCCAAAGGCGGTGTCATATGAGTGACGTCGATCGAGCGATTCATGCGAATCGGCAAAACCTCACCTTTGGTCATTTTGAAGTCCTGGCCGAAAGTGGAAGGCCGAACAGGAAAACCAACTCGCGAAGTGAAGAAATTCATGGCGTAATAGCCGCTTCGTTGGGCATATTTTCCAGCGGTCTTCATTGGATCGCTCGGCGACATTGATTTCGCGTCTTGCAGAGTATTGCGCTCCACAAAGCCAAAGAAAGGACAGGTTCTGCCGTCAGGAAAAACCAGAGTTTGCAAGCTAATTTGAATTGAACCTGGTGATCCACCGCGCACCGATCGCGAGGCTACAACCGAGGTGATCGTGCCTAAGATTTTGGATTGTTGGGGAATTATTTGATTACCGTTCAGGTTTAAACCGTCTTCTAACCGAATCGAAAATAGATCGCCAGCTTTACTCTTATTGGAAGCGATGTCATTTTCCAAAATTCCGGTCAAGACAGTTCCAGCTTGAACATTGTTAGCGATCATTTTCTGAAAAAAACTGGGGTCAAATTTGGGCACCAGCCCCATGCTGCTCTGCACGGCGTTGTTCGGAAAAGCAGCTAAGCCGGAAGCCACACCTGGTGGCACACTGGCAATGCCAGGTGCAGATCCGGGATACATGCCGGGAGCGCCGGGCATTCCTGGGGCTGCCATTCCTGGGGCTGCCATTCCTGGCGCTGCCATTCCTGGCGCTGCTATTCCTGGCGCCATGCCAGGGCTGAGTCCGGGAGTCATGCCCTGACCCATACCTGAATACATGCCAGGCGTCGGCTGCCAGCTCTGAGTCTGGGCCATGCCTGGCAAGCTGGATAAACTGAGCACAAGTAACAGGGGCAGGGAGCGCTTCATCTCCAATCCTCGATATTTCCAGGGCGAGTTTACGGCCGAAGCGAATTAACCGCCATGTGGCAATCACGAAGACTATATATGTGAATGTTGCTTCATGAGAACAAGCGATTTCCGCTATTCAGCCCGATTCGCCCGCTCTGCCTGGCGCCACTCGCTCACCAGGGGCACGACCTGAAGCTCCTCTCCATGCTAGAATTCAAAGCGCTGAAGACCGCTCCACAGCGATCCGCAGCACAATAAAACACACGGTCCCTTGCCTGCTCGACAGGACGACTATGACCAAAGGGGAGTAATTTTGGCACAGACTAAATTAAATCCGTACGAGACGGTCTACATCATTCGACCAAATCTGGACGAAGATGCAGTTGATAGAACAGTTGCAGCCGTCGAAGAGTTCATCAAGACTCAAGGTGGCAACGTCGAAACCACCGATAAAAAGGGGCGCCGGCGCCTGGCCTACGAAGTCGACAAGATGCGCGATGGCTATTTCGTGCTCACGGTTTTTCATGCCAAGCCCGAGTCAGTCGCGGCTCTCAAGCGCATGATGACGCTTTCGGAAGACATCATCCGTTCGTTGATCGTCGTCCATGACAAAGAATCGGCGAAAACCCTCTAATACTGGCAGGTCAAACACATGAGCTTAAGCAAGATCGTGGTTTCAGGACGAGTCGTGCGAGCGCCAGAAAAGCGCTTCACACCCTCGACGAACGTGGCCGTAACTGAATTTGCTATTGCCGTGGAGACACCCTCTCGCGGCGACGGACCGGCCGAGACAGCCACCGTCAAAATAGTCACCTGGCGTGATTTAGCCGAACGCTGCGCCCAAGAAATCCATAAGGGTGACCTGGTAGCGGTGGATGGCCGGTTGCAAATCAATAACTCTCAAACCAGTGATGGTCAAAGAAAAAGAGAAGTTGAAATTGACGCCGTCGCAGTTGAAAACCTCACCGGCACTCTTGCAGGCGGCGGTGGTACTGCCACCCAAACAGGCAGTGCGCCCGGCCCGGCCGGTGATGAAGGTGCAGAACGCAGTTACGCCCGCTCAGGAGCCAAAGCCCCGACCAAGCCTAATGCTCAGCCAAAAGGTGAAGATATCGATGCAATCTTCGCCTCCGATGACGAAATCCCATTCTAGGCTGAACTGAAAGGAATAAACAATGCGGAATAATCAAGATTCTCTGCCCAGACGCCGCAAAACATGCGGTTTTTGCGCGGA
>CAJCHQ010000677.1 GCA_903970295.1 Bryobacterales bacterium | reverse complement strand
GGGGTTGATCTAGCTCACGACCCGGCATACATAGAGGAAGCCGAGCTGATTTGCGATGGCGCGGCGAAGGCTTATCAGCGGCAAGCCGATTTTTATCTCAGCTCGCATCTGCAAAATTACTACAAGGTTGATGTCGCCAAGGCGCAGCAGTACAAGGCGAAGGCTGCCGCGATCGCCAAAACGGTGCCGAAGGAAAGTCCACCGAAAAAATCTCCATAAAAAGGACCAGGCATTACTACCGTCAAGTATCGAACCGCTGAACTAGCCAGCTCTTCTAAATTTGTGCTTCGTTGGAATTCTCCGCCGCACCGCCTGGTGCTTCCGGAGCCGGCGGAACGCTGAGCCCGGCTGAGCCTTGATCGTAATCCTGCATTTCGATTTCGACCGCTTCTGTTTTCCAGATTTCCTGGCAATATTCGCGAATCGACCGATCGGATGAAAATTTGCCCATGCGGGCCACATTCAAGATCGACATCTTCGCCCATTGATCCTGATCTTTATAGGCTGCGTCCACGCGATCCTGGCAATCCATGTAGGCTTGAAAATCGGCGAAGAGCATGTACTCATCACGGTGCATCAGCGAATCAACGATCGGTCGGAACAAATCTTTGTCGCCGAATGAGAAAAATCCGGACGAAATCTGATCTATGACTTGCTTCAGCTCGGCGTTTGTATTGTAGTAGTCGTAGGGGTTATAGCCCTTCGTCTTGAGCGCGAGGACCTCATCTGTACTGAGTCCGAATAGGAAGAAGTTCTCAGCGCCAACCTCTTCTCTGATTTCGATATTAGCCCCGTCGAGCGTACCCATTGTCAAAGCACCATTGAGCGAGAATTTCATATTGCTCGTGCCGGAAGCTTCTTTTCCTGCAGTTGAAATCTGTTCAGAGAGGTCGGCGGCAGGATAGACGCGCTGACCGAATTTGACATTGTAGTCGGGCAGATAAACAACCTTGAGCAAGTCTTTGACGTCTTTGTCGCGGTTGACGATATCGCCTACCGAGTTGATCAATTTGATGATCAACTTGGCCATGAAATAACCGGGCGCTGCCTTGCCACCGAAGATGAAAGTGCGGGGGCAAATTTCGAGCTTCGGATTTTTCTTGACCCGGTTGTAGAGAGCGATAATGCGCAACGCATTCAGCAGTTGCCGCTTGTACTCGTGTATGCGTTTGACCTGAATGTCGAAGATCGACTCAGGGTTTATCGTGATCTCGAAGTTTGTTTTGATGTACTCGGATAGTTTGGTTTTTGCCGCCAATTTTGCTTCCTGCCATTGCCGGCGAAAGGCTTCGTCGTCCGCGAACTTTTCCAGTTTCTTCAAATCGTCGAGCTGCTTGATCCATTTGCTGCCGATCCTGCTTATGATCAATTGGCTGAGCGAGGGATTACTGAGAAGCAGCCAGCGGCGAGGGGTGACACCATTGGTCTTGTTGCTGAATTTCTCCGGCCACAATTTGTAGAAGTCATGCAGCACGTATTTTTCCAGTAGTTCAGTGTGCAAAGCGGCGACTCCGTTTACGGCGTAACTGCCAACAGTTGCCAGGTGAGCCATTCGCACGTATTTATCACCGCTTTCATCGATGATCGAAAGGCGCGACAGCAGACCGTCGTCATTGGGAAATTTGGCCCGAATGTCGGCCAGAAAACGACTGTTGATTTCGTAAATGATTTCCAGATGTCTGGGCAAGAGGCTCTTGAAGAGGGGAATGCTCCAGCGCTCGAGAGCTTCGGGCAGAATCGTGTGGTTGGTGTAGGCGAAGGTGTGGGTGGTGATGAACCAGGCTTTGTCCCAATCCAATCCGTGCTCGTCGACGAGCAGTCGCATCAATTCGGCGACGCCGATCGACGGATGCGTATCATTCAATTGCAGTGTAAATTTGTCATTTAGATTCTCGACTGAATCACCCTCGAGCAAATGCAAGCGGATTATGTCTTGCAGTGAACACGAAACAAAGAAGTATTGTTGCTCGAGACGCAGCTCTTTGCCTTCCCACGAATCATCGTTGGGATAGAGCACTTTGGTGATGTTTTCCGAGAAAACTTTTTCCTGCACGGCGCCTATGTAATTACCGACATTAAAAGCCTGGAAGTCGAACGACTGTGTTGCCTCTGCTTTCCAGAGGCGCAGAGTATTGGCGGTGTTGACTTTGTAGCCGAGGATCGGCGTGTCGTAGGCGACGCCGTTGACGACGCGATTTGGCACCCACCTGACGCGGTAATGATTCTGTTCGTCGGTATAACCCTCGGAGTGGCCGCCGAGTTTTACTTGAAAAGTGATTTCAGAACGGCGAATCTCCCAGGGATTGCCGATGTTCAGCCACTTGTCAGTGACTTCGACTTGCCAGCCGTCGCGAATTTCTTGATCGAAAATGCCGAACTCATAGCGGATGCCATAGCCGATGGCTGGAATCTCCAGGCTGGCGAGAGAATCCATGTAGCAGGCGGCGAGACGTCCGAGCCCTCCATTGCCCAACCCCGGCTCTTCCTCTAATTCAATCAATTTGTCGAGATCGAGATTCGATTCTTCCACAGCTGTTTTGACGCGGTCGAAAATGTCGAGATTGATCAAATTGTTGGCGAGATGAGGTCCGAGCAAAAATTCTGCCGAGAGATAACCGACGATGCGCACGTCGTTTTTTCTGTATTTTTCGATCGAGCTGATCCAGCGTTGTAAAAGGCGATCGCGCACTGTATAAGCGAGAGCCATGTAATAGTCGTTGCCGGTAGCGATGCCGGGAAATTTTCCCTGCACGTAGTAGAGATTGTCGGCCATTGCGCGGCGCAGCGTTTCGGTACTTAAACCGGTGCGATCGTCTTCAACGAATCGTTGCACTGTTACAGAGTCGGTCATGTTTACTCCAATTGGTATTGTCGGAACTTGTTTTCAGGAAGCGCCATCGCGCTTTTTTGCCCGTTTAGGTGACCACGGTCGGTTTGGTCATGCAAGTGTATTCGTGAATTTTGGCGATTTCTTCCGCGATCTCGATGAAGTCTTTGAGTGCTTCTTGCGATTCGTGATCGAGCTTGGCTCGATCGGTTTCATATTTTTCCATGTAGACGCGCAGTGTTGCACCGTGAGTGCCGGTGCCCGAAAGTCTAAAGACGATGCGCGAGCCGTCAGTGAAGCCGATGCGGATGCCCTGGTTCTTACTGACGCTGGCGTCAACTGGGTCAGTGTAATTGTAATCATCGGCGAACTTGATTTCGTGACCTTTGAATGACTTGCCTTTGAGTGTAGCAGTTTGTGCTACGAGGTTAGCCATGAGCTTGTCGGCATTGGCAGTTTCGACACCTTCGTAATCGTGCCGCGAATAATAGTGGCGTCCATATGTTTGCCAATGCTCTTCGACAATCTCTTTAATTGATTTCTTTTTGTGAGCAATAATTGTCATCCAGAACAAGATCGCCCAGATTCCGTCTTTCTCGCGGATGTGGCTGGAGCCTGTGCCGAAGCTTTCTTCTCCGCACAAAGTGGTACGACCCGCGTCCATCAAATTGCCGAAGAACTTCCAACCAGTCGGTGTTTCATAACAAGGCAGACCGAGCTTCTCGCAAACTACATCGACTGCCTGGCTGGTCGGCATCGAACGCGCGGCTCCTGCTAAACCGTCTTTGTAAGCTGGCACCAGTCGGGCATTAGCAGTGAGAACTGCGAGCGAATCTCCCGGTGTGACGAAAAAATGATTGCCCAATATCATGTTGCGATCGCCGTCTCCGTCACAGGCGGCACCCATGTCGGGGGCTTTGTCTCCATAGAGAATTTCCACCAGCTCGTGGGCGTAAACCAGGTTTGGATCGGGATGATGACCGCCGAAATCTTCCAGTGGAATGCCATCCTTGACAGTGCCCGCCGGCAACCCTAATTCTTTTTCAAAGATCGCCCGGGCATAAGGACCGGTCACCGCATGCAGTGCATCCATGCAGAGTTTGAAAGAAGCGCTTTTGCATAAATGACGCAACAGATCGAAATCGAAAAGTGCTTCCATCAGTTTCTGGAAGTCGCTGACAGAGTCGATCACCTCGACTACCATCTGGCCCAGTTTGCTTTCACCGAGCTTGTCGATGTCGACATCGGCAGCGTCGAGAATTTTGTACTGATCGATTATTTTGCTGCGCGCGAAAATCGAGTCGGTGACATGCTCGGGAGCCGGTCCGCCGTTAGCGATGTTGTACTTGATTCCGAAGTCACCGTTAGGGCCGCCGGGATTGTGGCTAGCCGTGAGGATAAAGCCGCCGTCAGTTTCATACTTGCGAATCACATGTGATACCGCCGGTGTCGAAAGAATGCCGTTTTGTCCCACTTTGACTCGAGCAATGCCATTGGCTGCCGCCATTTTCAAAACTATTTGAATAGCTTCGCGATTGTAGTAGCGACCATCGCCGCCCAAAACCAGGGTTTTACCCTGGTTAGTCTCACGCACATCGAAAATGCACTGAAAAAAGTTCTCTATGTAATTTGCTTGTTGCACGACTTTGACGGCTTTTCTCAGCCCCGATGTGCCCATCTTCTGATCGGTGTAAGGGCTGGTCTTGACGACGCGCGTCTGGGTGGCTGAATCCGTGCGAATTTCCATGCGGCACTCCTGGGAGCTATATCTATTTCGATAGTTAATGATTGACTAGATATTCTAGGCGGTTTCGGTTAAGGAGACATTAGTCTGGGCGCCCCTTCGACGCTATCTCGTTTGATGATAGGATTTTGACTGCATCTTACATATGTCAAGAATTGCGAGGTAGAGACGAAAGTGTCAGAGCACTCAATCCACAAATTACTGGCATTGTTTAGCCTGGCTTTTTTGGCCACTCTCCTGCCTGACTTGTCGCAATCTTCCGCGCCGAGTTTGCCACAGGCAAGAGCAGCCGGCAACGTTCTCACATTTCCGGATGTAGCCAAATCAGAGTCAGATTTCGCGCCCCCCGGCTGGAAAATTTGGCAAACTGCTAGCGGTGATTTGAACGGAGATGGTCGAGCTGATAAGGCTTTCATAATCGTTCCCAAGGGCGAAGACCCGGAGAAGCCTTCGCTCGATGCCAATTCGATGCGAGTCGTTCTTGTTGCTTTGAAAAATGCAGACGGTTCGTTCAAGTGTGATTGCAAAAACTTTGGTGCCATTTACACCGGTCAAGCGGCTGTCGCTTTTGGCCTGAAGACCGTGAAAATTGCCATCGACAAAGGCGTTTTGTCGATCACGAATGCCGGTGGTGCCAAGAACACGCAGTCGATAGTGGCCAAATTCAGTAAGCCAGAGAATTGGGAAAAGACAGAGATGGTTGGACTCAGCCGCAGTGACTTTCATCTCGACGAGCTCAAGCAATCCGACTGGCAACAAGATCTGCGCACGCAGCTGGTCACATCATCTTCCACTACGTGGCAAAACGATGGTAACGGAAATAAAAAGAGCGGCAGTGAAAAAACCGAGACCCAAAAATTCTACCGACTGCGGGCCGGATGCATCATGCTCGCGCCTAAAATTGATGCCAGAATCGATGCCAAAGAATGGCCGGGTCTGGACCTCACCTTGAATGGTAAAAACATAGTGGCCGGCAAAGAATTAGCCAAGAGTGACACGGAATTCGTCGCCACAATCGGTGCTTTGCACGATGTCAGTTCACTTTTTATCCGCGCTGGCATCTATGGAAATCATCTCGATCCGGGTGACCGAATGGTGCTTTTCGATGCCCAGGGAAAAGAAATTTCGCCGGCTGAGACGAAAACCAAGTTTTCCTCGACATTTACCATTTTCGAATCTCGCTATGAAATGAAGCAGCTCAAAGATAGACGCAACGAGCAAAAGTCATGGACTCTGCCAGTTTCCATCGAAGTACAAAATATGGATGCGAAAACAAAACAGCCCCGGATTATTCTCTCGACCAGCCAGAGTCGAAAAGTACCTGGCGGTGTCTTGATCTGCAAAAACCCGGGGCTGCCCCTCATGGCTCACTGGAATCTCAGTTTGCCTGACGAATAATCGGCTGTGCGAGCGCGTCTAGGCGGGCACACCTGCGAGTTTCTGCGACCATTGCTTGGCTGTGATCACATCGGCTTGTGCGGGAAAAACTTTTTCGATGAGCACGCGGTGAACTTCCTCATCTTTGTCCATGCAGCAATCCGACAAAACTGTGATGCCGTAATCCATATCGGCT
>CAJCHQ010000676.1 GCA_903970295.1 Bryobacterales bacterium | reverse complement strand
TCTCGATTTTCATAACGTTCTTCGATCTTTTGGAAGGATGCCTCGACGACGTGTTTGATGTGCACCAGCTGCTGCATATTACGCCTCTGCGCAAGACTGAAGATCATATGCTCGGCTTTGTCGAGGGCGACGTCAGCTTCCGTTTCTTCGTAGCAGGAGCCGACAATTTCAGTGCCGGCTTTGATCAGAAGCCTGAGCAAAGCCTTCTCCTGAACGACTTTGGCATAGTATTCGAGATTAGCAGTAGTGGCGACGGACAAAGATAGATCGGTGACATACTGCCGGC
Source organism: Bryobacterales bacterium (assembly GCA_903970295.1). The sequence goes on along the minus strand of CAJCHQ010000676.1, from coordinate 2,960 downwards.
CGCCGACGTTGTCTAGTTTGCCTTCATCTTTCAAATACTGGGAAACCGTGACGATATCAATCGGTTCGTTTTTATCGAATAAATCCAACATCGCCGCATAAATTACCTGGTGGGCTTTGCGGTAGAAAAATTCGGGTTCGACGATGTCGACAATACGCGAGACACCGTCGCCCGAGACCAAAAGTGCCCCCAAAACGGCTTGTTCTGCGTCGAGAGACTGTGGTGGCAGTCTTTCAACTTGTGAATCGCTTAGGCTGTGTTCTGCGTTAATCATCAAATATATATACGTATCGGCGGCCCAAAAAGTTCAAAATCCAGTGGCGATCATCTATAGCTATCGCATATGCAATGAGCACGTTTTCTATATGTCTGCGCGCCAAATCTGGCTTGCCTAGCCGATTACAAATGATTGGGTTTGAATCTATTCAATAGAATAAACCAAGCCGGAAATTATTGATCTTAGAAGAATCTACTCGCCGAACCAGTCGTTAGTCGTCCTCGAGGGAGGACACGTCGCCTGTCGGCAATCCCAGCTCCCAGGCTTTAAGCAAGCGGCGCATTATTTTACCCGAGCGGGTTTTGGGCAAGTTGTCGCGCACTTCGATTTCGCGCGGATAGGCATGTGCCGCCAATTGCATTTTTGTATACTCGCGAATTTCTTCGAGCAGTTTGTCGCTGGCTGTGACGCCGTTGCCGAGAACGATGAAGGCTTTGATGATTTCGCCGCGCTCGTGATCGGGTTTGCCGATCACACCGGCTTCGGCCACGGCTGGATGTTCGACCAGTGCCGATTCTACTTCGAAGGGGCCAACCCGGTGTCCGGATGTATTGATTACGTCGTCTGCCCGACCGACGAACCAGAAATAACCATCAGCGTCTTTCCAGGCATTGTCGCCACTGAAATACCAACCGGGAATTTTGAAATATTCGCGGTATTTCTCTTCATTGCGCCACACCTGACGGAGGATGCTGGGCCAGCCTGGTCTAACCACCAGTCGCCCTAGTTGACCGACTTCAACCGGCACCCCTTCCTCGTCGACAATACTGGCTTCCACCCCCGGCAAAGGCATGCCCATTGAACCCGGCTTAACAGGCAAACAGGGCAAATTACAAATCAATTGCATGCCGGTTTCGGTTTGCCACCAGTTATCGTGAATCGGTAAGCCATAGGTTTTCATGCCCCAGCGTACAACTTCAGGGTTGAGCGGTTCGCCCACGCTGCACACATGTCTGAGGCTGGCCAGGCTGTGTCTGTAAACGGCTTCATCGCCGGCTTTCATCAACATGCGCAGGGCTGTTGGCGCGGTATACCAAACCGTCACTTTCAGGCGGTCGATCAAAGAGTACCAGCTGTCGGCATCGAATCTGCCCTCGTAACTGACACAGGATGCACCATTCGACCAGGGTCCGAAAATTCCGTAGACGGTGCCGGTCACCCAACCAGGATCGGCAGTACACCAGTAGATATCGTCATCGCGCAGATCCAAAACCCATTTGGTCGTCATATGATGCCCGAGAATATCGGCGTGCACGTGAACAATCCCTTTGGGCTTGCCGGTGGTGCCCGAAGTATATAAGAGGTACAGAGGATCTTCGGGATCCATGGGCTCGCAAGCGAGTTTGTCTGATTGTTTGGTGACGAGTGCCTGGTAGCTCAATTCTCCTTCAGTCAGTTCTTTTTCATCGGCATCTGTGACGATGATATATTCAAGCTCAGGCAATTGACCGCGGATGTTGTCCAGTTTGGCTTTCAACGCTTTATTGGTGACTATCACTTTGGCTGCGCTGTCCTGTAAGCGATCGCGCAAAGCGTCAGGTCCAAATGCTGAAAAGAGCGGACCAGCGACAGCACCGATTTTGGCGATGGCCACAGTGGTTGTATAGAGTTCGGCCACGCGTGGCAGAAAAACAAAAACACGGTCACCTTTGCCAACGCCCAGGCTCTTCAAGGCATTACCCATGCGATTCGCTTGTTCGTGGATTTCTTGAAAAGTCAGTTTATCTAGCTTGTTATCGGCGCCCACAGTGTAGAGCGCGACTTTGTTTTTGCGACCATTAGTCAGGTGTCGATCGATGGCATTGTAAGCGGCGTTGATTTTGCCTGCGGAGAAATAGGCCAGTTCTTTTTTCGCTTCTTCCCAAGAGAACGTGGCGTAAGTGTCAGCGTAACTTTCCAAATTGGCTTTGACAGGCGATTTCTTGATTAACTCGGGACGTGCCTTTGTTTTTTCTTCCGGCGACGGTTGGCTGCCAACCGCGGCCGCCGCACCTGTTTCGTCCGACGCCGTGCTGCCTTTAGTCTCTTCTGGCTTTTCCACCAATTTCATTACTACCTCCAGTGCAGCAATTGAAAGCCAGTTTATTTGCGCAAGTAAAGAGAGCCCGGTTGGCGCGTTATTCTTGTCAGATGCTTTCCGCGCGTTTTGTAAAACAATACTGTATTGGGCCTTCCAGGAAAGCCAAAAGGCGCTTAAATTTTTCCTGAATTGGTCCTGTTCAGGCGCTGTCGATGCCACTCGGGACGGAAGCAAAGGTGAGAACTATATGGAAACCCGATGCCCGTATGCGAATTGCCAGACGGTCTGGCAGACGGATGATTTTCCGGAGTATGCCCCTGTCCGGGCGAGTAACGACTTTCTGCGCGGTGTCTGTATAGCCTGCCAGCGACCGGCCACACTTAAGCCGCTGGAGATGCTTCTCAGATTAGAAAAGAAATTGGCTTATTTGAGTCAGCAAGAAGTCAGGCTGGAATCGGCTTCACAGCCTGATTCTAGCCTTGAGCTCAGGGCCGTTTTGGAGGATCTTCGCAGTCTCCATAATCTTGGTTCGATCTTTCGCTCCGCCGATGCCCTGGGCGTCAATCAACTTTATTTGACCGGAATCAGTGGACCGCCCCTGGGCAAAGATTTTCTTAAAACTAGCTTGGGCGCCCACGAACACGTCAACTGGGAAACCGGCGA
>CAJCHQ010000675.1 GCA_903970295.1 Bryobacterales bacterium | reverse complement strand
GAACAGTGTGTTGTCTCGTCTGGTCAAACCCGAGGATTCGTGACGCTTCAATTCGGAGTCTGTAATCAGGGCACCGACTCCCGGAACGCGAATTTGACCACCATGAGTGTGACCGCCGAAAGCCATGTGAATGCCCGCTTCAGCCATGTGGTGCAATTTGCGTGGCATGTGAAAAAGGGCGAGCAGAAGATGCTCTTTGGGAACGCCATGGGCCATTTCTTTCAAGCGAGAGGGTGAAATACCGGGGTAGTCGATACCGATAATTGATAATCCCTGCGTCGGAAACGAAACTTTAGCATTGCGCAAAACCTGGATGCCGGCTACTTCCAGGGACTCCACCATTGGTATCACATCGCGGTAATTGGCCGGATGACGATAATGCTTCCAGATCTTGCCGAAAGTCTTATGGAAAAGGTTGTAGTCATAATAATCATGATTACCAAGAACGGCATAAGCACCTAATCTCGGTTGCTTGGATAAAAGAGAGGTGGCATATTGCATGCCGGAATAATTCTCGAAAATGTCTCCGGTGAGAAAAACCAGGTCGAAATCTTCTTGGCTGATTTTCTGAAGAAAGGCAATTTTAGCCGGTTTTTCGGGGGCAGACAAATGCAAATCAGATAGATGCAGAATCTTCAGGACTTTGTTCGCCCTGGCGTCACCATCGATGGTGACAGAAATTCGCTCCAGCTGGAAGCGCTGACTTTCGATCCGGCTGGCATACCAGTAGACACCGGCACCAGCTGCGGCGAGACCGCCCACCACAACCGGCCAGAACAGATTAGGACCGCGTTCTGGTTGAGCTAGAGCTACTGGTTCGACTGCCTTTTCGCTCTCGCCCTTAACTTCGCCGGGTTTCTTGAAAGTGCGAAGACCCCACCGCACAACTTGTACTGCCATGTGCACAGTACTTAGAAATTGGAGCATATTCGGTCACCCCCGGGCGGCTAATTCAAGAGCTCTTCCATGTGTTGTTGCACAATTCGATCGCTTCTGGATTTTAGCGCGACATCAGGGGCAGTCAGCATATTGACCAGGTATTTAAAAGGAAAACCGATACCAATCAGCATAAAACCGAAAAGATAATCATAGGCGAGCGGGTACCAGGTCATGTTGCGCGCCTGTTCGAACACCCAGGGCAGCCAGACGGGCCCTGTGCTCACTCCTTCGACGAGAGTGAAAATGAGGCAGGAACCTAACAGATAGGTCAGCCCAACGGTGTGCACGCTAAATACACCACCGACTAGAGCAGCAATTTGAGCCAGACTTGTACGCCGGTCTTCAGTGATCCAGCCGACAACATAAGCGCCCGTGATCATGCCGAGCAAATAGCCAAAACCCGGTTGCGTGTAATAGTCGAAGCCACCACCACCGGCGAAAGGATTGATGCCCAGGAGCGGACCGAACAGTCCGAGCAAAACAAAAAGCCCGACGGCAACCGAGGCGCAGGAACGACCAAGCACATAGCCGAGAAAAATAGCCGCTGGTACTTGCGGAATATAGAGGCTGTAGCGGATTGGTTTCGTCTCATTTAAAAGATTCGGATAAGAACGATTTATTCTTTCCTGCCAGGCTGCCGGCAGTTTATTGACTCCGCCAATCAGCGCGTGTTGGCCGGCACGCATCAAATTATGGCCGGTGCCAGTGGGCAACTCCAAACCGGCAAACGACGACAGGAACATCAATTGCAGTCCGAGCAAAACCAGAACGCATTGCCCCGCAAGCGATTTGCGTTTGACTCGCGTATTATTCCCGGCCACGACTAAGCGCATTTTCAATTCCTATTTCTGGCCAAGGTCTATTGTCGTTTGCAGATGATCCTCTCGTCAAGGAGATGATGATATATACATCCAGCCTTGATTCAATTCTACAAAGTCAGTTCAGCACTCATCGGCACCGCGGTAATTAGCGCTGGGAGCGGTCTGGCGCTCGTTACCGCCATTCGACTTGGAATTATTGCTGCCGTTTTTGCCGTTGCCCTCGTGATTCGACGGCTGATCGATTTCAGAAGAATGAGTCACTTCACATGGTGCCTGTTCGCTCAGCGCTTCGATACGCTGTTGCAAAAGCTTTTTGAATTCCTGCGTGCGAATGTTCTCTGTCCACAGCACAAGGGCATCTTCATCGTTATCCTGGTAATAATTCCGTCTCACTCCCAGACTCTTGAATCCATATTTGTAATAAAGTTGCTGGGCAGTCTCGTTCGAAACCCGCACTTCAAGCGTAATCCAATTAGCTCCGACCTTTTGGGCCTGGTGGATATCATTTATAAGCAAGCGCTCACCGATGTGCAGGCGGCGATATTCTGGGTGCACAGCCAGGGTGGTGATATGTGCCTCTTCACCAATCAACCAGAAACCTGAGTAACCGATCAGACGCTTGCTCTCACGGTCGTAGGCCACATAATAATTGCCCATCGAGTTGTTCAGCTCGTTTACGAAAGATTGATGCGACCAGTGGTGACTGCCGAATGCCACAGGCTCAATGTCGAGGATATCCTCGAGATGTTCGAGCATCATCGGGCCAATATGAATCGCTGTGCAAGTGTTAGCCATTTGTCTTTTTGACTGTCACCGACGGGCTTCTCAGATAAGTTGGTGTTACCGCTTCATAAGGAAATAGCTGGCGAACATCACTGCGCAGCTGCAGCCTCAGTTTTTGCTCATCGGAGTCGTCACTCTCGATATTGCTCCAGAGTTTCTCACAGAGTGGCAATATTTTCAAAGATAACCGATTCCAGGCAACCTGGCTCTGGCGAACTGCCAAATTTTCCAGCCCTGGCAAGTCGAGGACAGTTTTACCGGAAAGCACATGGGTTAAGGGTTCTAGCGCAGCTCGAGCCTGGGCATCGACATAAACAGTAGGAATTACAGCGAGCGCCTCTCCCAGTTGAATCTCGTTCACATAAGACAACTTGGCCCGCCCCTCACGTTGCGCGGCCGGAATTTGGCAGTCGACTACTCCCAGAAAATAAAAACCAGCCGTCGCCCACAGAACTATGGCTGACGGATCGGCGACTTGATCAGCCAGACAATCGAGCAATGACACCGAAATCAGTGGCAAATCGAGAGCCTGGGCCAGGGCGCGAGCCGTGACCACACTCGTGCGAATGCCCGTGAAACTGCCGGGACCGCTGCCAACGACTATGGCATCGAGATCAGATTTCGACCACGCCTGCGCTTTCACCAGACGATCGATCGTGGGCATGAGCACCGCCGCCGCTTCCTGCCGGGGAGCACCGCTTTCGGCATCGGCGCGGACGATTTCTTGACTGACTATTCGGCCGCCCTCGGCCAGAGCAATGTGCAATTCGGCCGTGCTGGTGTCAAAAGACAGTAAGCGCAATGCCAGTGGTTCCTGGCTGACTTGATGATTACTGCGGCTTGTTTTCACTTACCGGTGGCTCGCCGTCAATCCGTCCAAGATTTTCCAGAACGGCATCCAGGGAGGCAGAGTCTGCACCGGCTACCGGCAAGGCAAGGGGCTTGACACCGTCACCATTTTTCCTGGCCGATTCTTCATGGGTCGAGTCGCCGTGACCGTTCTTTTCTGTCGTGTCGGCGACCTTATTTTTTTCGTCGCTGCCTTTGGCGTCATCGCCTTTCGCGTCGCTGCTCTCAAGGCTCTGAGACTTGCCCTCGCCCTCGTCACCATCGCGATTGACCGATTCGATCATCGGCACACCATCTTCGTCATAGCTTATCTGCAAATCGTCGGGCAAAAGCAGTTGCTCCAGCTCTTCCATGCCCATGACCATTGGTTGCGCCCGGAAGAGCAACTGGATCGATTCTTCTTGGATGCTGCGCAGCAATTGATTGAACATATCGAAGGCTTCGCGCTTGTATTCTTGCAACGGATCGCGCTGACCGTAACCGCGCAAATGAATGCCTTCGCGAAGGATATCGAGATTGTGCAGATAGTCGATCCATTTGGAATCAATCGTGCGCAAAAGGATTTGGCGCTCCAATTCGCGCATGGTTTCTACGCCGATGTGCTGTTCGCGCACATCATAGGCAAGCCTGATCGCTTCTAGCAATTTGTTGCGCAAATCGTCGTAAGACAGCCCCTTCAGATCGGCAGTCGTGACATCAGCCAGCATCGGCACGTCGTTGGTCAAAATCGTCAGTGCCGTCGGCAATTCAGTCTCTTCCCAGGCCTCGGGCGGGCTATCGGCATCGAGCTGCGTGCCCAAAACGATGTCGAGATGTTCTTCCAACATGTCGAGCATGTTGTCGCGCAGGTCAGCGCGACTGAGAATGCGGCGGCGCTCGCGATAAATCACTTCTCTTTGTGTATTCAATACGTCGTCATACTGCAATACGTGCTTACGCATATCGAAGTGGTGAGCTTCGACTTTCTTTTGCGCATTCTGAATTGAATTCGTTACCATGCCCGATTCGATCGGCATCTCTTCGTCGGCTTTGATGAAATCCATCAGCTTGGCGATTTTTTCACCGCCGAAAATGCGCATCAATTGATCTTCCAGAGAGAGGAAGAAACGCGTCGTCCCGGGATCACCCTGGCGAGCAGCACGACCACGCAACTGATTGTCGATCCGTCTGGCTTCATGTCGCTCCGTACCGATGATATGCAAACCACCTAGCTCCACGACTTGATCATGCTCGACATCGGTTTGCTTCTTCATCGTCTGAGTCAATTCTTTGAGCTGCTCTTCGTAAGTCGGATCTTCATGGTCCACGCCTTGTTTGCTCAATTTATCTTTAGCCAGGTACTCGGCATTTCCACCCAACAGAATGTCGGTACCACGTCCGGCCATGTTGGTGGCTACAGTGATAGCTCCTTTGCGCCCGGCTTGAGCGACGATCATCGCCTCACGCTCGTGGTGCTTAGCGTTGAGCACTTCGTGATCGACGCCTTTGCGAATCTCGGCACAAACTTTGGCAGTGCGCAAAATCGAATAACAGCGCTCGATCAGTTCGTCCGATTTCTTGAAGTCGACTTCAACCTTTTTGCAAGTTTCTTCGAATTTGGCGCAATCGATATTGCCCGGACGTTCGAACGCTTTTTTCAAATCGTCGATTGCCGGCCCTTGCAAATTTTGACGTTTGATCAAATCGACCGCTTTGGCGATTTTGTTCATCATGTACTGCGTCATATGTTGTGGCTTACTGAGCAGCTCGTCGATCACTTCCGACTTATCGATGCTGCTCGTGCCGACCAACACTGGGCGACCTGACTCGTGCATCTCGACGATTTCTTCTACGACCGAGAAGAATTTTTGCTTCTCAGTTTTGTAAATGACGTCCGGATTGTCGATTCTGATTTTCGGCTTATTGGTTGGAATCGAGACTACATCCAGGTTGTAGATCTTCTGAAATTCCGCTGCTTCGGTCATGGCCGTACCGGTCATGCCGGACAACTTAGGATAGAGGCGGAATAGATTCTGATAAGTGATCGACGCATAAGTCAATGTTTCTTCTTGAATGGGCACGCCTTCTTTGGCTTCCACAGCCTGATGCAAACCATCACTCCAGCGACGGCCGACCATCATGCGCCCCGTGAATTCATCAACGATGCAAACCTCGGGTTTGCCTTCTTCGGTCATGCGAATGATGTACTCAGTCCCTTGCTGATAGAGCTCTTTCGCTCGCAAAGCCTGAGTCAGATGGTGCGCGTAGTTATAATGAACATCAAAGAGATCGGGTTGATTCAAGAGCTTTTCGCCCTTCATGATGCCGCGTTCGGTGAGGAGAACGTTTTTGCCTTTCTCGTCCACCCAGTAATCGCAATCTTCGTCTTCTTTGTCCTGACCTTTTTCTAGAAGCGGCGCAATTTGTGCCATCTTCAAATAGATATCGGTGAACGACTCGGTCGGAAATCCCGAAATAATCAAGGGTGTTCTGGCTTCGTCAATTAAAATGTTGTCGACTTCGTCAACGATTGAGAAGTAGTAAGGACGCTGCACGAGCTCGTTCAAATTGGTGCGCATATTATCGCGAAGATAATCGAATCCGAATTCGTGATTGGTTCCATATGAAATATCAGCGCGATATGCCTCATACTTTTCCCATTCCGGCTGGTGGGAATAAATCAAACCGACCGACAAACCGAGAAATCGATGCAGCTGTCCCATCCACTCGGCGTCCCGGCGAGCCAGGTAATCGTTGACGGTGACCACGTGCACACCGCGACCAGCTAATCCGTTCAAGTAAGAAGGCAGTGTGGCGACCAGGGTTTTACCTTCGCCTGTGCGCATTTCAGCAATTTTATTGAAGTGCAGGGCGGCACCGCCCATGAATTGCACGTCGAAGTGGCGCATGCCAAGCACGCGCTTGCCGGCTTCACGACAGACAGCGAAGGCCTCTGGCATAATTTTTTCGAGCACATTGCCCAGCACTCGATCGTGCGAGAAGCGGATTTGTCCGGGCATCTTCGGCACATCATCAGCAATCAGTTGGACGTTTGGCTCAGCTTTGAGCGCGTTCTCGATTTTCTGCTTGAATTCGGCGGTTTTGCCCCGCAACTCGTCGTCTGACAGCTTCTGCATCTCAGGCTCGAGAGCGTTAGCCCGGGAGACGTGACCTTCGAGCGCCTTGACGCGCTTTTCGTTCGTGTCGCCGAACATCTTCTTGATGAAACTTCGTGAGAACTCGTCAAATGACATCTGCTACTGATTCTCCTGCTGTTCGTCGTCTTCGCAGCTCCAGCCACGGTTGACGCAAACCTGAATGACATAGCCCATCATTTTATCACGCGAACCCCTGACAGCCCCGGCGGATGAGGCTTCCGCTCGCAATTGTTACTTAAAAGGTCTTGATTTCACGAAAACCCCGTATATTGCTATGATTGGCAAAAACGACCTTCGGGACCGCCATGAGCGACACCACACAAACCGAGTCAACTTCCGGGTCCGAGCCCGGATCCAACCTGATCGCACTCTCAGGACTGAGCCTCGCTCAAATCGAGACATTCGTGCGAGAGCAAGGTTTGCCGCGCTTTCGGGCCACACAGATTCACAGCTGGATTTATTCGAAATACGCGGCGAGCTTCGACGAGATGACCGATCTTTCGAGCGACCTCAAGGCGAAACTGAAGACGGTAGCCAAGATTCCCTTGTTGGAAATAGCTCACCTGCAAGTCAGTCGCGACGACACGCGCAAATATTTGTTCAAGCTCCCCGACGGTAAAATCGTCGAAAGCGTGTTGATGTCGTTTCAAGACCGACCGAGCCTTTCCGCCTGCGTTTCCAGTCAGGTCGGTTGCGCTGTCGGCTGCACCTTTTGCGCCACGGGTTACCTGGGTTTCACGCGCAATCTGACCAGCCAGGAAATAATCGATCAAGTGATGTGCATTCAACGCGAGTCCGCGCGGCGAGTCGGTAACGTAGTCTATATGGGTCAAGGCGAGCCTCTGCTCAATGTCGAAAACGTGATCGAGTCGCTGCATGTGATGACGACATCAGTTGGCATCGGAGCCAGACATTTGACCGTTTCTACTTCTGGTATCGTGCCTGGTATCAATCGTCTGGCTGAAGCCGATCTGCCGATCACGCTGGCGCTGTCATTGCATGCGCCGGATACAAAAACCCGCGAGGAGATCGTGCCGATCACAAAAAGATACCCGCTCGATCAACTGATGCAGTCGCTGCATGATTACTATGCAACAACTGGACGTCGCGTCACGATCGAATATGTTCTCTTAGCCGGAGTTACCGACTTGCCGGAGCAGGCTAAAGCGCTTGCCGAGATGGTTAAAGACTTGCACTGCAATATCAATTTGATCCCTTTCAATCCCACCGCCGACGATCAGGGGGTGATTCTCTATGAACGACCGTCGCGAGAATCTCAGCAACGATTCAAGCAATTGGCTGAGCGAACAGGGAAAACCGTGACCATTCGCCTGGAACGAGGCACTGATATCGACGCTGCTTGTGGTCAACTGCACAACAAATTCAGCAAGGCGCAGGCCAGTTCCTAAGGTTCGATTTTTTCAAGCGAATAATTTTTTGTGCCAGCGATACCAATCGCTCTGGAATAATTCATGCGGATCGTGCTGCAATTTCAGTTGAAGAAATTTGTCAAAATTGGGATAACTAGCCAGAATTTGCTTTTTGTCGGCGACATGTTGATAGGTCAGATAGAACGTGCCGTTCAGCTCGTTGGCGCGGTCGATTAAATGCGACCAGGCTGACATCGTTTGTTCGATTCCTTTTTCGCTATGAACTGTATGAAAATTGAAAATTACGCAGGCATAACGCTGTCGCGCCCATGGTAACAGGGTGACATCATCCTGTTCGATGAAGCGGATGGTACTGAATATGATGTTCTGCCCGTGGGCGAGAAAATATTTGCGCGCGTCGGATAAAAACACCTCGAGCTTAGCCAACGGCACGAAGAACTCACTGAGAACTTCAGTCGCCAGATTTTTCGAAGCGCTGAGCTGATCGATGTGGCGATGATAACCGACCACGTAATCGCTGTTCTGCCAAATGTCTGCCCAATTTATAAAGCCATCGGTACCCTTGTAAAAATCGACATAACTTTTATATGCACCGGGTTTGTTGGTATGAACGAGAGCAACTAGATCGCTCCAACCTTGAGTCGTCGTTGTCAGTTCAGTGCCTTTTATAGGTGTGTCGAGGGGCACTGGCTCGTATGTGGCAAAAATTCCCTCCGCCAAATAACCGTCAGAACTTTCATCGATATTCAACTGGCAATGCCCATAACGATAGCCTTTGCCAATACTGTCGTTGACACACGCTTGTAATTCGCGAACAGGAATCATGCGAACCAGACGACGAACTTTCTGCCGGGGCACTAATTTAATCGTCACCTCAGGCACCAGTCCGAACAAACCATATCCACCAACGACCAGCGCAAATAGATCAGAGTGGTCGCGGCGACTGCAGTTGATCAAATCGCCGTTGGCATCGATCAACCTGAACGAATCAATATCATCGACGAACGGCTTCAGCACAAGCCCCTGCCCATGAGCGTTTGCAGCCAGGGTGCCGCCAATCGTCAGAGTATTGAGACCGGTTTGTTTCTGATTAATGCCCCAGGGCCGACCGGCTTTTAGTTGCATGTTCGCCAGTGCATTCTGCAAATCCAACCAACAAATGCCGCTCTGCACTGTAACAAGACCGGCTTCTTGATCCAATTTGATAATCTGTTTCAGGAAGGTCGTATCGAGCAGCAACGCATCGGTGAGAAACTGTTGCCCACCTGCTGCATGCCTTGCTCCACAGATTGAAAGAGATGATTGAGACTTTTTTGCGAGCAAGATTGCGTCAGTGGCAGCAGAGACAGAATCGACTTTGAGGATACGGCTGACCCAGGTAGGATTCAACGCTGAATGAACGTCATTGACGAGCGTACCGCGATGCTGTGCCAATGCCGGCTGCCAGGGCGACAGTCCCAGCAGAGCTGCTAGACGCAGGAACTGACGACGGCTCAATCCGCTTCTTGAATTATCGATTGAGACCATGCAATCGTCACCAAAATCCGAAGATTACCAGCTACCGCCACCATCGCTGCTCGAACCACTGTCCGAACTAGAGCCACTGTCTGAGCTCGAGCCGCCCTCCGAGCTTGAACCCCACCCCCAATCACCGCCACCATCACTGCTGGAATTGGACCTTGAACCGTGCAGATGGGAACTGTCGCCCGAGACGCTCTTCCACCCACCGCCGCCATCGCTGCTTCTCGAGCTATTGTTGGAATGACTTGCTGAGTCGAATGAAGAGGAGCCAGGCGATGAAAATGTATCACTGTCATTGCCACGGTAACGGCTTGGCGAGTACATTTCAGAAGTATCTGCGATGGCCCAGTAGTCACGAATGTCAGCCAGTCCGTCATTATTGACGCGACGAGTATATGCGGGTTCTGTAATCCATTTAGGTGAGCGATAAATTACGCCACCGCCAGCGGTGCTGGCAATGGCTTTTACAGACGGGGTTGCAGCTGCACTCGGTGTCAGTTCAGAAATTGCTGACGACTCAAAGGCAGTCTCGGCAGTGTCTGTATCAATTTTCGATTCCGGCTCATAGGTATCGACAGTACCGGTTCCAGCATTCACTTTCGGCAGAAGAATTGTGACTGTCATGTACAATTTGTTAGCATACCTCTCGCACTGTGACATGGCGCTGGTGACGCTCTCAGGATGGTAGAAATTGCCTGGCAGCAAAGCTTCCAGCTGCCCTTGCGCCTTTTGCAGAGTAGCTAGCTGGGCGAAAAAATCAGCGATCTGGTGAGACAAGACGGCGTCGTCAGCAGGGTTAAGAAAGTCGGCGGCTTGTCCCAACTGGTCGGCTTTGGCATATAAATTATCCAGGATCAGCACTAGATCATTATAGGCAGAGCGGTTGTTCGATCTTTTGCTAACAAGACTGAAAAACTTGACGATCACCGCTATTGCCAAAGGTATCAATATTATCAACGCTATTGCCGAAAGTGGAATCACTGTTATATTGGAATTGCTCGTTGAGGAAGCACTACTTGTGGTGGCGACACTACTGGCGCTCGTACCGACTAACGTGTTCCGAGCCGGGGCGGTCGATGCAGACTCTGTTTGTTTGCGATTGACTTCGAGAACTGTCAGTCGAATCGCGCTAGCTAGATCTCCTTGCCTCATGTACGGCACAAATTGGTTGGGAATCAACGAGTTCGTAATAAAATCGCTGCTTATTCCAGCTTGATTTAATTCGGGCGAACCGTGCGCACGGACTTTATGGCCTTTGAGGTCGACGACCAGTAGGAGGTTTTTGCCGGCCCCCTCTAAACCCCAAGTGCGGGCAAGATCAATTGTCAGCTGTTGTGCGTCCGAACAGACATAATCTTTGGGCAAAATGACGACCACCGGCTTGAAAGTCACCGTACCAAAAATCTGGTCCAGACTGCCCAACGAATTCGGCGACAGTGAATGGCTCAGATCCAAAATAGTCGAAGGTGCATCCTTCGGCAGGAAAGCTGGCAAATCGTTCGACATCGGGTTTTCTCCAGGTTTTGTGATGATTCGGAGGGTGCGGATGCTTTGATCGCGACTTGTCTTATTAATTCCACCCTAGACTATCGCCGGAACGAACGGTTGCGCCTTAATCAATCTATCAGCTTTTCAAACTGCTAGAATGCGCTTCGCCTGTTTCGAGGTCGAATTCACTAAGTTATGACTGGGCAGAATGAGCCAGCGCCGAGCGATGCTCCAGAGTCTGTTCGACAAGGGGAATGAATTCGAACTTGCCGGTGCCGGTCGTTTTGATGTGGCCCCAGGGAACACCCATTTCATGGTCGAACACCACTAACCAGTTTTCAGCGGCGGCCTTAGCCAGATATTCAGATTTGATATCACAACTAGCCAGCGGATAGTGATCGTAGCCCATCACCCACGGTGGCGACACGTGGCTCTTGGTCGGCATGATATCGGCGAAGAAAACACCTTTATTGCCGCCGGATTCGAAAGTGATCACTTGATGGTGACTCGTATGCCCACCAGTCAACCGAGCCCACACACCCGGAACTATCTCGGTATCTCCTTCGATTAATTCAAGTACGCCATGCTCGTGCAATGGTTCGAAGTCGTCGGGTCGATAGCTCGCACGCGCCCGAGCATTTGCGTTGTGCGCAAATTCCCACTCGCCTCGTTGAGAATAATATTTAGCCTTCGGAAAGGTTGGCACCACTTTGCCACCAACCATACGAGTGGCGCCTCCGGCATGATCGAAATGAAGATGGGAAATTATCACCGCATCAATGTCGTCATTGGTCAAACCGACTTCGGCAACTACATTTTCAAAATCCACATTGGTGTGCACATCGTAGCGTTCACGCTCGCGAGACTCCCAGCGATCGCCCATGCCTGTGTCCACGAGAACGCGCTTACTGCCAGTGTCGATCAGCAGTAAGTTACAGGATAAAACTATGCGATTAGCGTCGTCTGCTGGCGAAAGCTTGTGCCAGAGCGTCTTCGGCACAACGCCGAACATGGCGCCCCCGTCGAGCTTGTAAGTACATTCGCGAATTATAGATAGTTCAAAATCACCGAATTTCAAATGCTGCCACCCGTGCTGAAAGACGCCAAATGATCATACCAAGGTTGATATTATAGAAAAAGACGCTATGACAGCCCCGAGAAGTCCCACCGATCAAGAAACAAGAGCCGTGCACCGACACTCTTGTCCATTCATCGACGCGCCGGCGAAACATTAACGATCCTGATAGTGCGGAGTAGGCTTACGTCTGCCGGCCAGCGAGCGAGCGGATGGCATGATTAACCGGCATTATCTCGGCATCTATGCGATGATAGGTATGTAGATCGGGCCATTCACGGGCAATGTAGTCGCGAAGAATAGCCGTTAATTCACCTTGTCTGTTTGTTCAACAGCGGGGTGAAACAGTGCATGCGTTGGTTTTAGCGTTACACGAAGACGATGGCAATGCTCATCAAGTCACGTCTAGCCTGAAACTATCTGGACATGAAGTTGTCGAGTCTAGGAACTTCAGTCACGCTATTTCAGTGCTAACCAATAAGCACGTAGACCTGATCATTTCTGACGTCCATCTAGAAAATGGTGGCAATGTTTTTGACTTCCTGCGTTGGGTCAAAAAAAATCCCTCAACGAAAAGCACGCCATTTGTTCTTTTCAGTTCTCAGCCAACGAATAAAGCGAAGTATTTTGAAGATGGTATCAGGACGTCAGCACGCATGTTGGGTGCAACGATGTACATAACTATGGAAACCTTCGATTCCGACGAATTTCGCAAATTAATCGATTCGTTGCTGCCCGCGGAAGACCACGCAACTGAAGTAAGTTTTCAGGGAAACGGTGAATAGTGTCAGCAAAATTCTGGTCACTATGGAAGATGAGAACGACAGAAAGCTTATAGACGAATGTTTGCGTTAGCCCCTCCCACGGCGCCAGCTATTTCTTCTTATTCTTTGCTGCTGGTCTGCTGCTAGTGATGAGAGTCATACCATCAGGTAGTGACGGACCTTTCAGAAGTTCTGCTTTGCGGGAGAGAACCCCTCGTCCCATATCGTGCAAATCAAGCTCAGATTTCCGCAGAGCTTCGAAAATCTCTTTCTCTTCTTCTTGAACGTGATGTTTCACTAATTCGGCTAGAACGCTTACCTTAGAATCAAAGTGGTCGTCTCCCGCTTCCATCTCGCTAAGCTCAGACAAGAGAAATTTGACTACGTGGTGCTCAGTGTCAGCTTCATCCATTAAATCTGCGGAATCATTGTCGACTTCACGGACGGCTGGATAGACAAGCTCTCCTTCAACTTTGGCGTGTGCCGTCAGCTCTTTTATAATCCG
Organism: Bryobacterales bacterium; assembly: GCA_903970295.1. The sequence goes on along the minus strand of CAJCHQ010000675.1, from coordinate 39,124 downwards.
CTTGACCAACTGATTTTTCCCTACGTTATCGTCTTCTTCCAGTCCGCTATATTGGAAAAATAACTCACTTACGAGTTGATGATCCTGATGCAAGATTTGCGTGACATCAGTGGAATCAACGCCTAAGGCAGCTTTTGGTTCCTTAGATTTTGCTTTACTTGTGGTGGGCATTGTTGTTCCTTTCTGAGGACGACAGCTCACGTTGGGCAAAGTAGGCCGCTACGAGCTTTCGATAGTTCTTCGACCCTGTTATTATGAACCGTGTTGTCTGCATTGGCAACTGCTAGCTAACGCCGCAACTCCGCAATACCCATAATTGAGGACAGGCCGTCTCGACTGTGGGCGACAATGAGTTAATCCCGTACTTCAGGCTCTAGTACCGGCGCTGGTGGCTGCCGTTCAACCTGATTACGGAACAGGCTTTTATCAAAGCGACTAAGTTCGCTAGCCCGGTTGCGTTTCCGCGCATCGAGTAACGCTATAATCGCGACCGGCAGACCGACAACGAGCAAAAGTCCGGATATCAATGTTGCCACAAACAGACAACTCGTGACCGAATTCACTTCAGACTTGAGATCGCGAATTTCAGCTCGCAGCTCCACCAGGTCGTTGCGCATACCAATCACGGGCGCCTTCATGTCTTTAATTGGTGATTTCAATTCTGCAACCGGCTCACTTAGCGCCACGATCGGTTTTTTAAGCTCCGTAATCTGATCACGCAGTCTATCTATGTCGCGGCGTAAAGCACTCAGAGGTTGTCCGACATCTGCCAGGAGTCGGCATAGGTTTCTAACTGGCGCGCTCATCTCGTTCAGGGGTTGATACAGTCTGGAAACCGGCTCGTTGAGAGCTGAGATAGGCTTTTCCAGACTGGTTATCTGTTTACTAACAGAAGCAATATCACCATGAACACTAGCAAGCTCATCCCTAATGCTAACCATGTTTTGCTGCAATCCGCCGATTTGATCTTCGACACCGAGGACCCGGTCGTGCAATTTAAGCACTGCAGGATGCAGCTCTTCAATTGGCTTCTTTAGCCTAGCAATTTGTTCCTCTAAGCTGATGCTCTGCGATTGCAATTCAGTTACGGGAGCGAGCACCCGCTGCATGAAGCCGGCACGCCGCTGGCTTGTAGCTTTTTGTTGAGTTTCAGGTCGCGCCTGCGATTTGACCTTATCTGCCACGGGTTGGTCGGGCCCACCGAGGGCGTCTCGGTTACCATCAGCAAGCGCTGGGAACGAACAACAAAGTGCTGACGAAACAACCACGAAAGCCGACTTGTACATTGATTTTCTATGACTCATGACAAAAATGAAAAATGATCAAATGCTGCCCTAATGCTAAAGCATAAATAGGTCGGCACGCGCCGAATTTGCCTAACAAATACTCATGAGCGGTAGCTACTTAGAGCGATCTCACAATCATGAGAGCGCGGTAGCTTTTGATCCACCCGGTCACTGCACGCACGATCCTACCAACGTGTCTGACTTGAAATAGTGCACGGCTTGCCACCACATTTACTGCCATTTCAACTGTGGGCGGCGACGTGTTACAACCACGAAAGCCGACTTTTAGTTTGATTTTCCGTAACTCATGAGATGAAAATGTAAAATGCTCATTTACATATATAGTCGGTATTTAGATCCATCTCACAATCATGAAAAGCCGAGCCATTTGTTGCGGGGGGGTCAAAGGCAAGATGCGCGTAAGCGGCGTACAGGGCCCCGAGTTGCACCACAACTGGTGCCATTAAGCGGAGTCTATGAACGGCACAGCGGCCAAATGAATGCAACGGGAACCTAGGGTTTTCTAAAACTTTACACCCTGTTCGCGAGCCTCAGAAGACGTACAATTCTAACCGTTGATTGTGTAACTGCCTCGCTGCCTTACTTGCAGTCATCGGTGCGTCCGGGATGCAAGGAGTCACGTCATCAGAAAAGCTTCGGTTCCTCAGATTTCTTTAATGTTGCTCGTAAGCTTGGCCCTATCCATTCTGCCGAGCGTCGGCGTGGCCCAAAATGAGCACGAAACGCCTTCGGGACAAAAGGTTGCTGCACCCGCATTAGATATGGCGGAGCCGACATCGCGCATAGGTCGACCGGTTGGTCAACGAGTGACAACCAGAGTCGGCGTAGCACTTGGTGGTGGTGGCGCCCGAGGAGCTGCCCATGTAGGCGCGCTAAAGGTTCTAGTTGAAGCTGGTGTGCCAATTGATTGCATTGCTGGGACAAGCATGGGCGCGATCGTCGGCGGAATGTTCGATGCCGGAGTTCCGATCACTTCACTAGAAGAACTCTTCCGCGATCGCTCAATAATGAAAGCCTTTATGTCCGAACCGCTAAGCCTGGAGATCATAACGGCTCCTGTCGGTTTGTTACTTCACTCAGTAGGTGTCGGAAAAAACTCATATGACGGGCTTTATAAAGGGACGGCGTTTCGAAAGTTTCTCTGCAAGCACATTGGATCGAACAAAAATATTCAGGACTTAGATATTCCGTTTTGCGCAGTGGCACTAAATCTGGTGGACGGCCATCCGTACGCTCTATCAAAGGGCAACTTGGTCTACGCTATGGAGGCTAGCTCCGCGGTACCTGAATTAAGGTCTCCGGTATCAATAAACGATCAGTTGTTTGTGGATGGAGGAGTCATGTCTAACGTCCCTGTAAATCAGGTTCGCACAGCTTTGAACGCAGATTTTGTCATAGCGGTGGACGTCGATGAGCGATTTCACGAACAGCCTGCCAAGACATTCAGAAAATTGGGTAGTGTCGCGGCAAGATTGGTGTCGCTCGAGTTAGCGAAAACCGACTATCAGGACTTGGTCACCGCCGATGTTGTAATTCATCCGGATGTGGACGGCATAGGACTTCTTTCTTCAAAGAGGGAAGATGCGGTCCGAGCCCTGGCTGCAGGGGAAGCGGCCACTCGCATGGCACTACCAGCCATAGAAAAGGCTTTGAAGGCGCGCGGCATTTCATTCAGGTTTTCAAAGATCGATTGATTGCAGCGCTTTGCGCAGCACAGACACAACAACGTGACGAGATTTTGGTTCGGAGCCAGTTGCTTGATCACGCCATACAAGAACGGCGGCAATCGTCAGTCTTATTTTTACTCATCTTGCAAAAAGCAGCGAGATCGTCAACTATGCGTTTGGATGCTTGTTCACAAAAATCGAGGCCAGAGTAGTCTGGATTGAAACCACCAATATAAGGCACGGCCATAATATATAAGCGATTATTTGGCTCCTTCGCTTCATTTATGACTGCAAAGTTGTCGTTGATAGCAATTCCTGGTACCTTCAAAAAGTATTGCCCATTAATCTCTTCAATGTCCTTGTGACCATCCGCTATCAATAATTTTGCCGCGTCTACGTTGCGAAATCTAAGCCGTGCGCCACTGATCGTCTTATCCTTGACTAAGGAGACGAATGGAAAATCGTCAATGTTGAAATGTTCCTGTCCGATGCAGTTGATAAATGTTGTACAAAACTGTTTCTCGTCTGAACCTTCAACTTCGTAGATAATTTGTCCGTCAATGACTCGCGCATTGCCACCGTTTCCGTCTGACTTCAGCACCAGACAGCCAGCCTCGTGGAGAGCTAGAAGAGTTTCACAAGAGCTTTGTGGCATGAATGCAATCACAACGGAGATAAGCGGAAGCAGATGCTTGCGGAGACGAAGCATGTCTTCGGCAGACAGATGTTTTGCTGGGTAGTTCATTGCGAAGCTCAATGAACCAAGCATCTCTTTCCATGGCACGCTCTCTTGCTCTTGAACAGATTCTAGCGATTGGGCATATTCTTTTTTTAACAACTCGAAGGCTGGAAAATTTTGCCGGTATGACATCATTTTTTCAACGAATTCTTCGATCGTCATATGCTCGACCATGTTAAAGAACTCGGGCGAAGATTCCTTCAGTGGCTTAAGAAAACCCTCCTCGAACAAAAAGTTGAGCTCTAAAAATCCGTCATTAGTTTGTCTGTTTTGATCGATCAGATTGGGTTCAATCAAAGAATTAGACCCTACATGCGGTTCCTCCATATGAACCCGAAGGCTAGGTAGAAGGCCGTCCCGTGAGTGCATCTCAATGAGGAAGCGAGAGGATTCTTTATCAGGCTTGAACATATATTTGCCATCTTTCCAAAAAAATTCGCCGTTATTTTTAGCCACTGTTTTAACAGCATCGATGGCCGTTAGTGAGCTGCCCCGAAGCACCACAGTGTGGTCAAATCTTTTCTCTAACTTTTTTGGCGGGTAAGGAGAGTCAAAATAACCGTCGACTACGCCTTCATGTGTGGTTCTCCAGTCATGTCCGGTACAAATAATGACGTGGTCAAATGTGTAAGTGTCTGATGCCGTTGTAACTACTAAAACCTTTTTCTCGATTAAATTATCGATGACATCGACGATTTCCGTATTCTGGTGAATGCGCACTGAAAGCCCGATTTTCAGTGCTCTTTCGATTTCATGTTTAAACTGGTCTGCTAAATATTTTCCAAAAAGCAGACGCGGAACGACTTTCTTCTGATGGAATCTGTCACGCTCGATCTCGAATTTGTCTAAAACGTCATCAGGAAGGGATTTAATCCAGGCATCCAGTGGAGTGCTCATGTCTGGCAATTCATCGGCTGAGACGTTGGTTACGTGCTCGCGGGCGGCGCCCAATTCACTATAGGGCATGCCACTGCCTAAGCTTGACCCTTTTTCAAACATGGTTATTTGCAGTTCACGCGCCCCTAAATTTGAAAGCCGCTTAAACATCATAAATCCGGCGGGGCCGGCGCCGATAATTGCTACCCGAATCAAGTTTCCTCCACAAACACTGCAAGTAAGGTGCTCTCAAGATAGATTGATGGAGCAAAAAAAAAGCTTTTTGTTCCTCTGATATTAACGGCTATGACTAGCACAGCACAAGCACCCAGCAAACTCGAACGCAAATGCTGCCCAACGCAACGTTGGCCGCGCGCATTGTGTGCAACGGTCAACATAAGCACTTAACATTAACAGCTGCGATGCCGAAGAAATTTGTTAAACCCGATTCGGATGTTTCCTAGACCATGTCCGCCACTCAGCGCTTGGGCCAGACTGGCAGGCGGAACATTCCCGCCATCGTTTCGACATAACTGCAGCCCGCTGAGCTAGCTGCTCGGCGCTGATGTGCACATATCAGATGAGGACATCCGCTATGACGATAACTGAATTGAGAATTGCGTATATTTTGAGTTGCCTCTTCGTCCTCATACCATTGATCGCCGGTATCGATAAATTTTTCCATGTAATTACGGACTGGGATCAATACGTATCACCGGTCGTGATTGACCTCACCCATATTCCGGCTCATACGATTATGTTATTAGCAGGGCCGGTTGAAATATTGGTTGGTCTTACCGTTGCTTTTAATGCTCGCATTGGTTCATTGGCATTGATCGCCATGCTGCTCGGCATAGTAGCCGATCTTTTAACGATGCCAAAGCAACTCCACCTTGTCTCCCTCGATTTGAGCCTGGCTATATGCGCATGCTGTCTGTACATGCTCAGTGATAAAGCCAAGGACCTCGAACGAAAACCTGACCGGGCGCCAAACTCTCAGACTATGGTTGCTGATACCTCTTCCATCTGACTTGGTTGCCGTTTCATTCGACCAGCTAAGGTTCCGCTATGCCGATTGTTTGACGCAACTTCGGGATTGCCTCTGTCGCCGCCAATTGACCAGCCTCAATCGCCGCTTGAACTTTCTTTCGATTCTTTGTCATTACAGGAAGGTCGTCTATGTCTGGAATGATCGAGACATCGGCTTCACTCATCGCATCAACGTCTGCTTGAAACGACATGCAGTCCGCCACTCGTCGTTGTATTCGCTGCAGCGAACTGAAGTAGCCCTTTTCGCGTTTCCGAAGTGGTCCATCAGAACAAGCTGCAATCACTATATCTCCTTCCGCCCGGCGCTTAGCACAGAGCACCGGTAAATTCCGTCTCAAGCCGCCATCAGCCAGAAGCTGATTCCCACTTTCAATTGGTCTTATAGCGGGAGGCATGGCGTTGCTTGCCAGAACAGCCATGGGCAAATCACCGGATCCGATTACGACCGGGTCACCAGTGCATAGATCTGTTGCCACTGCCCGGAAGCGAATTTTGAGATCTTCAAAGGTCTGAGGCAGCAGACGCCGAAGCAATTTTTCATAGTGCGTACCGGCTAAAACGCCTGGCCATTTATTTCGGCGCGTAAGAGGTACGAGCTTTGTCAGCGGTGTGAAGCATCCTTTGATGTAAATATGATTTCCTGCCGCTCTCTGCCACTGACCGCTGAGGAAAAGCTCTTCGATTTGTGATAAAGGTACTCCGGCCGCGTAGAGCGCACCAATTGTGGCACCACAACTGGTGCCGTAGATGAAGTCAATGTCTATGTGCTCCTTTTCGAGGACGCGCAGCACACCAAGGCAACCTACGGATTTCAGAGCTCCTCCACCGATCGCCAGCGTTACTGTTTTCCTTGCGGATGAAAGTGCATGCGCGGTCGGAATCGCGGCGGAGATGTCTCCGCTTATGTCGCTTTTTGCCTGCGACCCCAAGCCGACAACAGCTATAGACAATGCACTTATGAGAGAAAACGTGAGTACACGGATGTGCATAGAAATATTCTCCTGTCATCCATCATGTCTTCATCGTCCTGATCGGAGTCAGAACGAGGGCTAACTAGCTCCTCCAACGAATCGCTTATTAATCGATCCTGTGCGTTATTTATCGACCAATAGATTTGGGTAGAGACGCTGAATTCGCAAAATGTTTCCGATGTCTCAATTAAAAGAGATGCAGTCTCGGCAGTTCTTAACGCGATGGAACATATAGAATCCATCTGTGCGGCTCTATTCTTCATTCCTATTATGTTATGCGGAAAGAAGGTGAAATCAGCTCATCCTCCGAATATTTTTGTTTGCTTGGCCCTAGCGGCAAAAATGGATGCATGTAAGGTTCAGTCGTGAAAAGGTGCAGCCTTTAGCGCTTCTTCCATGTCAAACTGCGCCCGGTGATTGACGTGCTTGTGGGCGATTTTATCCATCCAGTAGCCTGCTCCGCCGGCAGGATTCTGCTTGAGGTACGCAACAAGGTCTTCCAGTATTCGCTCCTTCATATTAGTCCTCGGGTATAGCAGCAGTATCTCTTTTAAATACTCAGGAGCTATCGCCTGCATGTTCAATCCCATCACATCTAGCGCACTGCCGGCCTGCACGAGAGAAATTTCCGGTTGTTTTTGCATGGGAATGTGAAATGTTGTGTGCAGTGCAATTGCGTCCCAGACTATAAGTTTGGTCTTCTGGTCGACACCCAGGTCTTCGAGTTTTTTCAAGGCAGCATTGGCACCATCAACCTCAAAGCGCGTTTTACCGTAATATTTCTGGACTAAACCCAGGTCGTGTAGCACACATCCCAAGAACAAAACTTCTCTATCGCAAGTCCAATTCCTGGTTTCAGCTAGTTCGCTGGCGAATAAGAAAGAGCGAATGCAATGGTTGTACAGGTATGCTGGTGATTCCGACTTCACGAACTCGTTAACTGCCGACGCAAGTTTGGTATTTGGCAGTGCAAATCTGTTGTTAAGTGACTGAGCAGACATTCTCTTTCTCCGAAAACTACTGTGATGATAGAATGCGAATGGCTGTCTGAACAGATTACTTTCCTTCTTTTTCTGCCATCGTGATAAAAAAACGAGTAGCCTTTCTTCTTGGTGATGGTGTGCAGTTATTAGACTTCGCTGGTCCTCACGATGTCTTGAGCGCAGCAAATCAGTATCTGCGGCTGGAGAAAAGAGAAGGCTACGAAATTGTTCTATTGAGTGAGCGCTCGACTGTTAGATTGGCTCAAGACGAGAGCATTGCCCTTGCTGATTTGCAGCAATCTAAAAAATTTGTTGGCCGCTTCGACACGATTATTGTGCCGGGTGCCCAGCGTTTTGTTCAAAAGCCATCCGCAGATTTAGTATCGTGGATGATCAAAGCAGCTCCACGTGCTAAAAGAGTGGTATCGGTTTGTACCGGAGCCTACATCTTGGCCGCAGCGGGACTGCTGGACGGACGGCGCGCCACAACTCACTGGATGTTTGCTCGGCAGATGCAACGGAAGTACCCGAATGTGCAGGTACTCAGCGACAGGATATGGGTCAAAGACGGTCCAATCTATACCTCGGCCGGCGTCACTGCTGGCATTGACCTCGCCCTCGAACTTGTGGAGGAAGACTTTGGACCGAAGTTAGCGTTATCAATCGCTCGTTCGCTTGTCGTATACCTGCGAAGACCTGGTGGGCAATCGCAGTTCTCATCGCTTATTGACACACAACGCGAAGAACTTTCTGCATTCAAAGAACTGCAATCATTCATTCTCGAAAATTTGAAGCGCGATCTATCAGTGAACCAGCTAGCGCTCCACTGCAACATGAGTGAAAGAAACTTCGCTCGGCGATTTGAACAGGTCTTTCATAGCACGCCGGCAAAATACGTCACAGACTTACGCCTCGAAACAGCTAAATCTCTATTAATCGAGACAGGGCTTACGGTTGGACAAATTGCAAAAAAGTGCGGCTACAGCAACGATGATATTTTCCGAAAGAATTTCTCGAACAAATTTATGCTAACGCCATCTGAGTTTCGAACCCTGTGGAGAATTATCGAATAATTGAGTATCGAGTTGGAACGCTCTAGTTTTTCGGCTGCTTATCGACGCCCTTGCCGGGATTCGATGCATTCACCAATTCAGGAGTCGAGACCGCCTTCAGCTCTATAAGCTGCTCTTCGATATCGATGCGTTTAGTTCGCGTAAACGGTGACAACTTGACCGGCTGGCCAGTCTGGAGCGCCTGCAAAATTCCTTCTAGCACTCGCACATCGGCAAAACCTTCCTCGCCGTCTGGTTCTGGATCACGATTTTGCAGAATGCAGTCTGAAAAATACTGCAATTCGCCACCAAAGTGATCGGTGTTTTTGAACGTTTTCTCTTTCTTATCTTTGCCAACCATGACTGTGTGTTTGAGAGGTTCTCCGAACATGTAAGCGGGATCCATAAGCACGCTGCCTTTGGGTCCTATGGCAATGAAATTATTCACGGGTCCGCCAAAATATCCGATGTTGAATTGGGCCAACCGATTGCCTGGAAATTTCAAGGTTACAGCAACTGTGTGATAAAAATCCTGATCGAATCCTGATTCTGGATACTTCACGCCAAATGCCGAGACCACCTCATCGGGTTCGTCTTCGAACACGTATCGAGCTGCGTTAACCGGATAAGGACCCATGTCGAGAACTGGCCCCGCACCTTCCCCAGAGTGCGCTCGGTGGTTTTTCGGATCTAAAGGTTGAGCGAAACTCGAAACAAATGTGTGTACGCGGCCAAGCTTTCCAGAACGAATAACCTCAATAGTTGCGAGTGTGGCTGGTTCAAAATGAAGGCGATATGCCACCATCAACTTCGCACTCGAACGCTTTGCTGCATCCAGGATCTCATTCGATTTTGCCGTTGAAACTTCTAGAGGTTTCTCCGTGAGCACATGGATCCCAGCTTCGAGAGCTGGAATAATGAACTCCGCATGCCGCCAGTTTGGAGTAGCCAGGTATAAAGCATCGAAGTGACCGGACGCCAGAGCCTCTTGAAACTGATCATAATTGTAGGTTGCGGCTACGTTGTACTTTTTGCCCAGCAGACTTGCTTTCTCAGGATCAGCGGTAATTAGAGCCGTAATTTGCGAGTTGCCAGTATGGTCGACTCCGGGCATCATATCTTCTTGGGCGATGTCTCCTAGACCAACAATCGCGTAACGTACTTTCTCTTTTGAACCAAAGCCTAATTTTTCTGCAATGCCCATTTAAGCTCCTTTCTAAAAATATTGAACGGAGGAAGAGGCTGCTGGAAGCCAGATTTTGTTCCCGGCCATTTGTTAAGGCGCGCGTTTGGCTCGCTGCTATTACCAGGCAATTAGCCCTTCATCGTTGAAGAAGCCTCCGGTCGGGCCGTCATCACCTATAGTAGCCATTTTTACTACAATTGCCGCGCCCTCTTCTACGCTTCTCGGTCCCGAGTAGTCATTGATATCAGTAGCGACATACCCTGGGCACACAGCATTGACCCGGGCCTTGTTAAAACTGCCTGCAGCAACCACGGTGAGCATGTTAAGTGCTGCTTTTGAGCAGTTGTAGCCAAAAGTCAAGAAATCCTTGTAAGGAGAATCTTTGTCACTGCTGAAAGTCAATGAACCTAACGAGCTTGAAACATTCACAACCCGTGGTGACTTTGATTTTTCTAGTAATCGCTGCGCAGACTTGAGCACGCGTAGAGGTCCGAAGAAATTAGTCTGCATTGTTGCTTCGACTTTAGCAATATCGGTGGTATCGAGAGTGGTGCTACGCTCGGCAACTATTCCGGCGTTATTAACCAACACATCAAGATGCCCTTCTTTCTTTTCGATAGCAGCGATAGCTGCATCAACAGATGATTGCGACGTAACATCTAGTTGCAGCGCCTCTGCCTGGATACCCAGTGCTTTCAATTCATTTGCAGCCGCCTGCCCTCGTTCAAAGTCGCGACTGCCAATGAAAACTTTAAAGCCTAACTTGCCCAGCTGCTTCGCTGTCTCTTTGCCAATGCCCTTATTCGCACCAGTGATCAGCGCAATTTTATTTTCCATAACCGATACTCTCCATACAGACGTGGTCAAGTGGTAGAACGACCGAGATAATCGCTTTTGAAAGCTAAAAAAACAAGTCTACTTACCTGTGCCCGCTCACATCAAGTAGGCATCTGTGCCCAGTCTATCGGCCAGCCACGCTCCCGAACTCACCAGCGAGAAATTTCTTTTCGCGGGCAACTACCTATTTTTTCTTGAGTTTCGGGTCGTGTATTTTAGTACCCGCCCCCGCTGGTTGACTGAGCCCTCCCGGACTGTCGGAGGATACAGGCGCGTCTTGCATTTGCGCTTGATGAGTAAGAGCACCCATGATTTTTTCGCTCACCGCCGGCATGAGATTGTGCATAACCAAATTACTCAGACTGGCATTTCCAACTGGTACTTCGCCCTGCGCTTTTGTCGCCAAACTAACGATGGCATCGATCACTTTCTCGGCTTCGTCCAACGGGGGAACTGGTACCACTTCGTGCCCACTGTAATTGGCAGCGTGTTCGAAGAATGGAGTATCCATTGCCATGGGCAGAACTGTGCAAACGTGGATCTCTTTGAATTTTTGCTCGTCCAGTTCTTGGCGCAGCGCCGCACTGAGACCGACGACACCATGCTTGGCGGCACAGTAAGAAGCATAATAGGGAGCCGGCACTTTTCCTAACATGGATGCGGTATTAATCAGGGTTCCCGCTCCGATCGACTTGAAATGCGTCAACGCCAGATGACTTCCATATATGGTGCCAAGTAGATCAGTTTCAATCAGCTGTCGATGTTCGTCCATAGGAATATCTGTGAAAGCCCCTACGGCGCCACTGCCTGCATTATTGATCCAGACGTCTATCTGTCCGAACTGATCGAGAGCCCGTTTGAATAACGCTTCCACGTCTTCGATCTTCGACACATCAGTAGGTACAGCTATTGCCTGTGAACCGGCGATAGCACAAAGCGAGACCAGTTCTTCGAGCAGTTGCTCTCTGCGTGCTGCTAAAACCAGGTTCACTCCGCTTTCAGCAAATTTCAAGGCAGCGCCCCGCCCGAATCCGCTCGACGCGCCGGTGATCACAATTGTTTTGCCGCGTAAATTTTCATCCATCGTTGTTATCCTCGCCAACTTTGCGCAATACTGGCCCATTTACCTGACTCAGCGCTAGACAGCTTTGGGCGGTCAAGGTTCCTGCATTAGCAGTATGCTTGGCAAAATTAATGACTGCCGTAGCAAAAACTGCATCAATGTGGTACTGAAGCATGACGTTGGAAGAACCGCCAGATTGCCTGACTAGCTGAAAAATCATAAGTCGTTTTGCCAATGACGTTCACAGGAAAGTACTGCGCGCCGCCTGGCCAGCAGTGCCCACCACCATCCACAATATATGCCACCACATCATTGCCTTGCTTTCCAGCCCAGCGTTTATAAGTAGTTGACGTGTTGTCGGCTGTTACATGGGGGACTTTGGCGATTTCAGGTTTATCGCCGCAACCATTGACTTTGCACCAAAAGGCAATTGCATCCTCAGTCGAAAGTATGCGGCCATGTTCGGTGCCGCGAAACATCCCTCCGAAGTTCGGACCTTTCGACATGCCACCGTTATAGAGGTAGCAGGGGTCGTTCACTCCTTCGATGAAGAGGACGGGCGCAGGATTGGGATTTGGATGAGACGTCGCCACCCTTTCGTAAAGTCCAGAGCTGACCATAGCCACAGCACAGACGAGATCGTGGGCCTCAAGAACCAATCGCGCCGCCAGACATCCACCGTTGGAAAAGCCGCAAGCAAAGACTTGTTTTTCGTCTATGGGAATTTGTCGCCCGACATCTTTGACCAATTCCCGCATAAAAGCAACATCGTCCCGGGGATGTTTACCCTCAGTCAAATCCGAACCACCGTCATTCCAAACTTTTCCTAAACCTTGTGGGTAAGCAACCACGAATCCATTCGCATCAGCGACTCGATCGAAGCCTGTCAGATCGTGCATAGTTTGAGCCGCACCACCACCGCCGTGCAGTACAAGCACCAGAGGACAATGCCCGGCATGCGTTGCGGGAGTGTGCAATATGTAAGTACGAGCATCACTGCCCATGTACAAAGTGTGCTCACCTTCTGTTTTTTCTGCCTGCGCAAAACAAGGTGATGCATGAAGACTCAAATAGCAAAGGAAAAGCGATGATATGAAAAGACGAAACATCATATACCGAAGTCAGCTTGCAGCTATCTTTCCCGTGGCGGAGTGAGCAATTCTAACACGGGAGATTCTACTGCTAATCATCAAGCAAATCGAGCAATGGCGTGCTCGAAAGCAAATGTTTGATGTGGGATTTATAGTTGTTCAGAAAGTCACGCGTCACTTTAAAATGTTCAGTTTCTTCGTAAGCGACTTCACGACTGCCGCCTTCGTCCAGAAGATATATCCGCGCGTTCGGATAAGACATGAGAATCGGCGAATGAGTGGCAATGATAAATTGCGAGTCGTCTTTCACTAGTTGATGAATGCGAACAAGAGCCGCTTGCTGCCTGAGCGGTGACAGCGCTGCTTCGGGCTCGTCTAACACATAAAACCCTTGGCCGCCAAAACCATCCACGAGCGCACTCATGAACGACTCACCATGCGAACGAGCATGAAGTGATTTGCCACCGTAGCGGCTCAAAACTTTCTCGCGAGGCAATTTGCCTGCGTTTTCATCCGCTAGCTTGTCCATGTACGTGGCGACATTATAGAAGCTCTCAGCGCGCAAAAAGTATTTATCCTTGGGTCGCTGAAAACTTCGCTTCGGCTTCAGATGATTTTCCAAGCCTGATGTGCCACCAGCATCGTTTATCGAAAAATTTCCAGTACCGCCCTGAGCACCAAAATTCATGACTGCGGCAATAGCCTCAACCAGAGTCGATTTTCCGGACCCATTTTCGCCAATGATAAAAGTAACATCTCGATGAAACTCCAGAGTTTCCAGCGCATTTATTGCTGGAATGCTGAATGGGTACTTCAGTTTCCCGTCAGAAGGTTTGACCAGGCTAACGGACTTGAGATAAGGTCTTACTTCCATGGGCAGGCTGCGATTTCAATTAGTATTATCGCGCTGACAGCGGCACGAAACTCGCCTACAATACAACTTAGACATGTAGTTAGGCAACCCGGAAGCGGCTGCACGGATATGAGCTCCCCCGGCAAAGCAGTCACCACAAAAATGAAAGACATCTTGATCCTCGTATGCGCCGCCTTGCTGTTAGCAACAGCTATAACTCATTCGCTTGTTGGCGAGCAAAAGCTAATCCAACCACTGCTCACTAAACGCGAAGGCATACTAAAGCACGACCTCGCACGCGTTGTAATGCAGTTAGCCTGGCACATCACTTCGCTTAGCTGGATCGTCATAGCAATAATTCTTGTGGCCTTTGTGGTCAAGCCGGAGCAAGCCCTGCAAAGCACCTTGGTAGCGGTCGGAGTGTCTTTCACACTGGTCGGAGTTTTCGATGCCATCGCAAGCAAAGGACGCCATTTGGGCTGGCCCATGCTAACGGCGATTGGCCTCTTCGCACTGGGAGCTTTGGTCATGCGCTGAATTCGAAATTGAACCGTTTCAAATGGTCTCGAAACCATAACAAGCAAGCAAGCTATAATAGCCGGCACGACTCTGAGCTGCAAAGACACGATTGCATCAATAAATCAATACATGCGAGGGAGAAGAATGCTGAGAAAAATCAGGGGGAACATTTCACTGGTGGCAATCGTTGTCACTCTATCGCATTTTATTTTACCGGCTCGAGCCGCCGAGAATGAAAAACACAGTCTGGATCAACAGGAAAACAAAATGACTTTATCTCAATGCACCAGCACAAATTTTTCATTCAAACTTTTCAAAAAAGTTTTGGCCGAGGAAAAAGGCAATGTAATGGTCTCGCCCTTCAGCGCATATGCTGCTCTGAGCATGACCCTCAATGGTGCAGCGGGAAGCACACGAAAGCAGATGGCTGCATCTTTGGGAGTGAGCGATGAAGCGATCGATGCGCTGAACAAAAGAAACCACGAAGTATTTCAACTGCTGAACAAAAACGAAAAAGTTCAGCTCGAAATTGCTAACGCGATTTATTCGGACGCAAGCACACCATTCAAAAAGAGTTTTATTGCTCTGTGCGAGAAATCTTATGACGCTGCTGCGCATAGTGAAGACTTCGCTAATCCAGCTGTGCTCACGCAAATCAACAACTGGTGCAACGAAAAGACTCACGGAAAAATTCCGAAGATTCTAGATAAATTGACGAAAAAAGAAAAAATGGTGCTTCTGAACGCCATCTATTTCAAAGGCACATGGGCAAAACCATTCGAAAAAGCAGCCACCAGAGACGATCAGTTCGATGCCGAGGGACAGAAGACGGCAATCAAGATGATGCATATGCAAGGCTTCTATCAATATCACAAGGGCGACAACTTTCAAGCTATCTCAATGCCTTATTCAGGCGACCGGCAGCGAATGTACATTTTCTTGCCGAATCAGGGCGTTTCTCTGCCAGCCTTTGAAGCACAGCTAAATGCTGATACTTGGGATCAATGGCGCCAAAAATTTAGCGGGACCAACATCAATCTGTCATTACCGCGTTTCAAGGTCGAGACATCTATGCTTCTTAACGACGCCCTCAAAGCAATGGGAATGAGCGAAGCTTTCGAAGAAAACAAAGCTGACTTTTCCAACCTAATCGAAGGCGATTGGCATGCATGGATCAGCCGAGTTCTGCAGAAAACATTTATGGACGTCAACGAGGAAGGCACCGAGGCAGCGGCAGTAACGGTTGTCGCCGTGGCAGCCGCAATGTCGGCACGCATGCCCGAGCGCGTAATTGAATTTCGCGTCGACCGTCCATTTGTTGTCGCGCTGGTCGACAACGATTCGAACGAGATTTTATTTCTGGGAGCCATCTCAAAGCCATAGCTCTCAGCTCACTCGCATGCAGTCACAAACCTATACGCTCAGCCTTCTGAGCATACACTCATTTTTATGTTTGCCTTGCGCAAATGTTCGCGAATTTCCGCTAACGGCGCGTGATCGCAATCCTCGTTGTCGAGCACAACTTCTGAGATTTGCTTCTCGCTCGCAAAAGCAATGATTTGCAGAACAATCGCCAGAACTGGATTTAATCCATATTCGGCTGCGAGCTTTTCCGCTGCACCGAGGTAAATCGGGAAAATACCAATCAGGTCATGATGGGATTCGAGCGCCCACTGTTCGACTCGCTCTTTGCCGACGATAGACATAGCAGTTGTTGTTTGCACGGTATCGGCAGTGCCAGGGCGCAAGATTATGCCTACTATTCGGCTTTTCAATCTGTATTTACTTCTCCGCGCGAAAAGAATCAAGTTGGACACTTTAGCACGTTCAAATAGAGGAATAGCACTTCCATCGTGCCGTGTATTCTAGAAGAATTGTGGATTGGCCCATGGCTGAGTTGTGAGGGCTGTACAATTGCAAGACCCTTACGGAAACGCTATCATGCACAACCTTTGTCAAGCCCTGCTCGTCCGATCGCTCGCGGTCGTCGCGGGTACGTTTGTCATCGGAACTTCGTTCCCAGCCCTGGCAGACGAGCTGCCCGAAGAAATTCAACCCCCAGAACATGTAAAAATTCTGTTTCGCTTGCATGCAAAGGGAAACCAAATATATGTCGGCAGACTCGATGAAGATACCAATAAGTATGCTTGGAAATTGAAAGCACCCGACGCGTTGCTTTTCGACCAGGCTGGCGAGTTGTTCGGTAAACACTACGGTGGACCGAGTTGGGAGGCGAAAGACGGCAGCATCGTCACCGGTGAAGTAGCCGGCAGCTCGCCTTCGCCTGATGCCAAAAGCATTCCCTGGTTGCTGGTCACTATTATCACGCATACCAATAAAGACGAGAGTCACCGCATCAAAGGCAAGATGGCCAAGGTCGCGTACGTTCAACGTATTAACACCAAAGGTGGGAAAGCACCAGCGATCGACCCCGACTCCGCACATGCAAATCAAGAACTGCGCGTGCCCTACTCTGCCGATTACGTGTTCTTGGCTCCCGGTAAGTAGTTTTTCATTCCATGTCTTGGACAATCATTTGCTCAGCGAAAGTCGTCTCGCCTCGGCTTCGTCTTTCGCAGCAAGATCATCCTGATGCAGCATGCGATAAGCCTTGGCGCGACCTTCACGCCAGCGAGGGAAATCGTCGTCCAACTCGATCAAGCGCGTGTAATCAATCACGGCTTGATCGTATTTTTTGGTCTGCATCAGCAAGCGAACGCGCGATTCGAGGGCTTGGTTAACTTGAGCATTCTCATCCAAGAGTGTAGTGAAGTCAGCGATTGCCTTATCGAACAGATGGTCTTTCTCATAGGTTATGGCTCGCTTTAGAATGATGGTAGCCGCGTGCTGTTTCATCGATGCTTTCATGCGCGCATCCATACTTTTACCAATTTTGCTTGCCTCGGTCACATTCAATGCCGTGGTGTAGTCCGCAGCAGCAGCTTTCAAATCACCGGCATTACGGTAGCAGTCGCCACGCTTCATGTAGAAAATAGATTGTTTCGGTTGTTTGGCGATGGCACTCGTGAAATCAGCTATAGCGCCAGGTAAATTACGAAGGTTAGTTTTCACGTATGCGCGCATCAAAAATTGCTCGCCCGTTGGCTGAGGCTCCAATGCAATCAATTTGTCTCCGGCTACCAGTGCTTCTTGATTCCGCCCCAGGTTGAACAATAGTTGCTCTCTCATCCAATAAAGCGTTGCGCACTCGGGGTCAAACTTGACCCACTCGTCGAGGTTGGTCAGCGCCTTTTGCTCCTGGTCAGTGTCGGTATAAATTTGGTGCGCGAGTGTTCGAATTTCCCTGTCTTTGGGATTTGATTTCAATGCAGCGTTCAAGAGCTTTTCGGCTTCGCCGAATTGATGAAGTTTGCAAAGACACAGTGCCTTCTTTGCTTGAGATTTAGCATCCGATAAATGGCTGTATACATCAGCAGCGTCACGCCATTTTCCAGTTCTTTGCAGGAAATATGCTTTGGTATTCACGTATTCTTGATTCGCAGGATCCAATTTGCCGGCATCATTGATGTCTTGCAAAGCGAGATCCATTCGTCCCAAACTATCGTAGGACTTACTGCGCAGGTAATAAGATTGTGCATTTTTGGGATTGCTGGAAATTGCCCTCGTGGTCATCTCTACAGCCGCTTTGTGTCTTCCCTCTTTGGTCAACTGATGCCAATCTGCATCGAGATCGGCCCACGCCGGGATGGCCGGGTATTGCGTGAA
This sequence comes from Bryobacterales bacterium, assembly GCA_903970295.1. Next base: position 21,204 of record CAJCHQ010000675.1, on the reverse strand, counting down.
CAGGACGCTGGTGATGAAGAGAGTGAGAAGTGGCTTTCGCATTAGCTCCATCGTGTGCCAGAGGATGCCGGAGGTTCTGACATTCTACAATAGCGCTGTCAGCTAAAGAATCTATGACGAAGCTGTCTTTTGCAATAAGAGTAAGCGCGAGCGACCCGATTCAAGAATGAATAGTTGATCGCTTTCACCAAATACGATGCCTGTGGGATTGATAAGGCCGCTCACGAAAATCTCGCTGTCGCCAGCCGAATTGACGCGGTGCAGCGTGCCAGATTTTCCAGCGGTGACAAAAATGCGATTCGAACTATCCATCGCAAGGCTGCCATCAAACCCGCCCGGTGTAAAGCTCTCGGGAGCAGCAGCAAGAAAACGAGCAGTTTCAGTACCATCAAGCGAGCGCTTGATCAAGGAACCACTAGCCGACTCAACAGACCACAAACAGTCAGACGCGCTTTGGAAGGACACGGTCACGCCAAACCTACGCACGAACAAGTGGCGGTCGCATCAGTCACTGAGTCCTTAGTTTCACCAGGGGATGGTCGCGTTTTCCCATCGTGTGAACGTTCCAGAAGGGTCATTCGGGCCAAAGAGCGCCACGCGCACTACTTCCCGCGAGCCGTCCTCGACTGATTCAGTACCTTCATAGTTGTTGAGATTGGTCGACGTGAAGCCCGGCGATACCAGGTTGACTTTGATTGGCGTACCTTCGGCTTCGATCATCATAGCCAGTGTGATAGCGTTGAGTGCAGTCTTTGAAGCGGAATATCCCGGTTTGAAAAAAGCGCGGTAGGCGAACTCCTTGTCGGCGTTAAGTGTCAGCGAACCAACTCCACTCGAAACATTTACTATGCGCGGGTCCGACGATTTCTCGAGCAGTGGCAGCATGACCTGATATACGGCCAGTACCCCGAAAACATTTGTCTCCCAAATAGCGCGAATTTCTTCAAGAGAAACATTACTCGAGCGACTTGTCTTTGCATATTCTGCGAGACTTTTATCGCCCTTAGTGGTGTTTGAAATAGCGGCATTGTTCACCAACAGGTCGAGGTAGCCAAATCTATCCTGAATATACCGGGCTGCTGTTTCAATCGACTTCTTATCCGTCACATCTATTTGTATTGCCATGGCGCCTGGGCCTATTGCTTTTGCGGCGGCTTCACCTCGCTCTAGATTGCGCGATCCGACAAGAACTGTGTGATCTTTAGCGACGAGTTCTTTAGCGACTTGAAAGCCAACACCTTGGTTAGCGCCGGTGATTAACGCGATTCTTTTACTGGGCATTTTTCTCTCCTTACTAGCGCCATGTCATCCCGTCCTATTGTGTAAAATAGGCGAAACGGAACAGCGCTCCACAATATACGGAACAATGTTCCGTTTGTCAAAAAAATTCTGGGGTGGCGCACAACTTGGTCGACAAATTGAGGCAATCAGATTCCGGTGATGGCGCTTCCTTCGAAGCAGGGCGACCTGCCCGGACCGACGCGCAGCGCAACCTTAACTTGTTGTTAGAAACCGCCAAAGTCGTTTTCGCCAGCTCCGGTGTCGACGCACCTGTGCGAGAAATTGCCGAGAAAGCCGGAGTCGGCTTGGGCACTGTCTATCGACACTTTCCCAAACGATCCGATTTGATAGCGGCTGTCTTTCGCCATGAGATTGATGCCTGCGCTGACGCCGCCGTGCTCTTTGCCGCCGAACAGGGTCCGGGCGAAGCGCTGGCAAGTTGGATGCAACGCTACGCAATGTTTATTGCAACCAAGCGCGGAATGGCTCCAGCCCTCCATTCCGGCGACCCAGCCTACGAAAACTTACACGCTTATTTCGAGACACGGCTACGCCCGGCCCTTCAATCGCTTCTAAAGGAAGCGGCAGTCGCAGGGGAGGTTAGAGACGACATCGATGCGGAGGAGATACTGTATGCGGTTGTCCACCTGAGCATGCCAGTGCCTGGTAGGGATCAGGATCATGCTCAGCGCATGGTGGCTCTGCTCGTCGATGGTTTACGCTACGGTGCCAAGCGCTGAGTGAAGAATTGGTCGAAATCATTCTGCCCCAGAGTCGGTCCGACTTTCAATTGTTTGATCGGTTACTGATTTTGCATAGCGGCGTAGTCCTATCAATTTTTTCTGACTGACACATCGCTGCCACATCGCTACAACTTCGATGACACACGTCAAGCCTAAACTTTAAATCGTTGATACATCCAAATCCTGCGTAACACGACACCCCGTGTCGCAACGGCGAGTTACTTATGCATTCGTTTTCCGGAGGTTAAACGATGGTTCTAGATAAACCCAGTAGCACAATTGATAAAACTCAAAATGAAGATCGTCCGAAATCGGACTCGAATCTCAACTTGATTAGCCTAATGAAATTGAGCAGAACCGACACGGTCAGCCCAACTGTTGACACAGCAACCGATCACTTACCAGCTATTTCCTTAACGAGCCCGGGTCAAAACAATTTGCCAATAGAGGGTCTGGCAAAAACTGAGCAGGCGATATTTAAAACCGAGGCAAACATTTTCACATCGGAAATCAGCCTGACAGCAGCAGAAGGTTCCGGAGTGCAAACAGGAGATACAACTCATGGGGGAACGCCAGCGCTAAATAATGCCGGAACCGGCGACGCTACAATCAATACGAATAACATGCTGCCGACGGTGAATACAGAAATAGGTCAGATTAACAGTGAATTTCAAAAGCTCTTGGCGGACTTCAGTAACTTCATGCCATCAAATTTAAGCGGTGGTGATCCGCCGAGTACACGACCCGCACCAATCGACAAGGCGCCACCAACAGATGCAACACCACCATCGCCTCAACCCGCTCCGATCGACAAAGCGCCACCGACAGATGCAAAACCAACTCCAGCACCGAGCTCGAAGAAACCCGGCGATTCCGGCAAAAGCACCGGCACCGATCGCGGGAGCGGCTCCGAGACAACCACTAGCAGTGCCACAGGCGGTAAAAACACCGCATCCTCGAAAAACGCAATGCCGGCGGACCTACCTCCCACGCCTGGCGGTCTTACCTTAGCATCCGCAGTGTCGGCAAGCACCATTGATACCGCGCTGGAAGCTGGTGCCGGACAAAGCTCTCATCCAGACATTATCTCTGTCAGTGGCAATACTCAGCTTCAGAAAGCTCTCGATGACGCCAAACCTGGAGACACTATTGAATTGGCGAGCGGAACTTATTCGCCCATCTATATCGATGAATCTGGGAAGGCAGGAGCACCCATTACAGTCGAAGCTGCGCCCGGGCAGGACGTCGTCGTCGATGCATCCAATCACAATTGGGGTGTATCGGTTCAAGGCAACTACGTTGCTGTAGAAGGGCTGAATATCACAGACAAAAACTATTCCAGTCTCACGCTATCCGGTGCAAAATCGCAAGACGATAACTCTCACGATCCTACCTACGGCAGTACTGGTATTACTATTGGTGACAATAACGACACGCCGCATAATATTACCCTGGCCGACAATTACATTCACGATCTTTCCGGTGGTGGCATTCAAACCATGCAAGGCGACAACATGGCGATTATAGGCAACAGAATCGACGACACATCAAAATATTCGCCATGGGGAGTGAGCGGTATCAGCGTTTGGCACAGTGTAGACACCGACGGCAAAGCTAATACCACCGGCGTTTACGTAGAGAACAATCAGGTCAGCGACAACCAACAACTGGTGGGTACCGAACCATGGAAAACCGGAAGCGAACAAATTACCGATGGCAACGGTATCATTTTAGATAGCAACAACATGTTCGATGACCATTCCTTCAAGCCATACGACAAAGGCATTTTGGTCGCAGGAAATGACGTCTCAGACAGCGACCGCGGAATCCACTCTTATCAGAGCGACGATGTCACCATCACAGGCAACACCGCTCTGAATAACAATACCGCGTCGTGGGGGCTCGACGATATCGATGCAATCGACGGAAAAAATGACAGTGTCTCGAACAATCACACTACCAACGGTGTGCAAAACGCTGGAGTTGTTTGAAGGCAACGACTTACCAAGGTTCGCCATTACCGAATGACCAATCCTCGCGATCGACGAAGACCAGACTGATAAATACGTCTTCACGCCGTACTTTGAGCCTCCGGTTCAGTTCATCAGCCATCAGCCTGAAGAAAGCAACCTTCTGTTCCTTGGTGTTACCAACGGTGCTCGTCACCTGAATGTATATGAGGTCAGGCGTTCGCTGGATGCCGAGAAAATTTGGGTCGAACATGAAATTTTCTGGTGCATGTTCGTTGATCACCATGAAGCGGTCGCCATCGGGCGCCTCCAGTACATCTACGATGCCTTGATAGACTACATCACCCACAGTGGCGCGAAAATCGGAGGATTTTCCTTTAGCTAAATCGATACGGGCAAAGGGCATAATAGTCTCCTTAAATGCGTAAAAATCCAAAAACAAAGACAATAGTCAGCTTATTTCGTTCGAGTCGTTTAACGTTGAACCAGAGCAGCCTCATCATAAACCTTTTCGGCCTCCCCTGTGCGGGATGCGGCATCGCATCGCACGCGTATCTTGGCAATGCACAGACAATGTGTCAATATTGAGATGTTGCTGGTGGCATTGCAAATTGCTAAATACTTCAAACATTTCAGGATGGAAGGTGCTCTTTCGCACCACCGTGCGAACTTGCCTTCTATTATTGAGCATTTCGGCAGGGCAAAATGTTCGCGCCGAAGATGCAACTGCAACTGCGGGATCAACTGGCAGCAATCAAACTTCCTTCTCGTCCACTGATACCGCCTTTGGTGAAACCCAAATCGAGGCGATGGTTCGTGACCGCCCTCAGATGGCGGACCTGGTCAAAAAGAACGGTGCGGTTTGGAATTGGATCGTTCACCATTTCGCTGGTGAAGGAAGCGGAGTGCGAACTAGTTGGGATGCGAATCCTGAACACAGCTCAGATTCACAACAGTCAAAAAGCACCTCCTCAACTTCCCATCAAAACCTTCGCCAACTGTCAGTATCTGGAACCAGTACCGGCGAAAAAGCATGGGCATTAGCAGTGCTTATTCTACTCGGAGCCGACCACTACGATGCAAAAAAAGACCTGGATGAGCAGGCAGCTTCGGGCAAGATTTCGGAGGCCGACTACTGCCGAAAACGCGGGATTTTAGAGTTTGAAAGCCGGCAAAAATTGGCCGTATTTTATAGAGAAATCTGGTGCCCAGAGCACAGCATTTCACCAGACACGAAAAAGAGATATTGGGGCACGACCGATGCGACCTACGATGATTGGGTCTCGAAGCAAGCAAAAACCTCGGCCAGTCTCGAAGAAAGATATAAGCTCGCCTTTAAGAGAGCACGAGCCGTGCGCTTGAATAACGAGGGTGTGAAAGCCCTGCAAGCCGCCAATTACCCAGTGGCGATCAAAGCACTCGAAGATTCGTTGCGAATAGATGCAAATTATAAACTGGCGAAAAAAAATCTTGCCGTTGTCTTTAACAACTACGGTCTCAGTTTGAAAAAAGACCCGAATGAAGCGTTGAAAAAGTTTCACATAGCAGCCTTGCTTGATCCGCACAATTCGACTACCTTGCTGAATATCAATGGAATGATTCGGCGTACCGGCAAAGATCCAAATTCGTTCGCTGTGCGCGTCGCTTTAGGTAAGGAATGTGATAAGGCAGCCGATTTTCCGGGAGCGGCGTACGAATTCACCGAAGCACTAAAAATTAGAGATGACTCGGAGCTTCGCCAGAGACTGGGCGAACTTTATAAAACTCACTCCGATGATTTCGAATTGAATCTTTGTCGGGCGTCGGGTCCGCAGGTTGATGTCGAGCCCGATAAAGAGTCAGGTGACAATTGACGTCCTCCACTCCCTGAAGGACGGAAATGGACTGTTCCGCCCAGACGATCAAGCTGAGTTACGGCGTGCATTAAATTTAATACGCCATCTAAAATCCAGGAACCAAATTACTAGGCGACTGTCAGTTCTGCTTTGGGCATGTTCGCTTCTGACCTTGTCCTCATGGAATGCGGATGCCTATAAAAGCCCAGTCATGAAGGACAGCCGCGAAGAATGCACGCAAATTTGTCTACGCAGATTGTCTTCACACTAGGAATATTTCTCTTAACTCTTTTTTTGATTTTGCGCAAACCCTTCGGTTTGCACGAGGCTTGGGGAACGGGTATAGGCGCAATCTTGATGCTGACTTGTGGACTTGTCACGATTCCTCAGTCATTGCAAACGGTTGCAGAAGGCGCAAACGTGCTTTTTTTTCTGTTGGCGTTGATGGTCTTATCAGCTCTTTTAGACATCGCTGGTTTCTTTGAATGGGCTGCTATCCTAGCTGCGCGCGCCTGTGATGGTGATGGACACAAGTTATACAGAAACGTGTTTGTGCTTGGTGCTCTGACAACGGCAGTTCTGTCTCTTGATACAACAGCAATTATATTGACACCAATTGTAGTGGCATCCGTTCAGCGCCTTAATTTAAAATCCTACCCTTTTCTGATTGCTTGTGCCTTCGTTGCTAACACAGGTTCGCTCCTATTCCCAGTCAGCAATTTGACTAATTTGCTGTTTCAAGAGGCATTTCATTATTCGTTTGTCTCATTCACCCTTTTCATGTTGTTGCCACAACTAGTCGCCCTTAGCTTGAACTACTTTCTTTTCAAGCTTTTGTTCAAATCCTCGATACCCAAGACATTTGACAAAAATCTTTTGCCAGCGGCGCTTTCAGCCGTGCCAGACCAGCCCTTCTTTATTGGTGCCCTCCTGATTGTACTTTTTGTAATAGTGGGCTACTTCCTCGGTTCTTTGCATCGCATACATCCTGTCATCATTGCTTCCATTGGCGCCAGCGCACTATTGGTATGGGGAGCCTGTCGTCGTCAACTAAAAAGTCGCATGTGGAAGGACATTAGCTGGTCACTGTTTCCCTTCGTGATCGGACTTTTTGTCGTTATTCGAGGGGTTGAAAATATCGGCTTGTCGGAAATTGCGTCGAGAATGCTTGTTATGGCCGACAAGCAGCCTCTCGTACAAATCCCTGCAATTGCTTGTGCAACGGCGCTGGGAAGCAATCTGATCAATAACATTCCCATGGCTTTGCTCGCTGTATCGGCTTTGAAACACGCTCACAGCGGTGCGTTAGATCAATACGCAGCATTGCTTGGCTGTAACTTAGGCCCGAATTTAACCGTCGCAGGTTCGCTTGCCACGATGCTTGTCATAACTAGCGCCAGAAAACGGGGAGAAAATATCAGCGCCATGGATTTTCTAAGAATAGGCTTGGTGGCTACACCAGTCCTCGTTCTGGGAGCAGCAATAGCAGCTTACTTTGGCGGATGTCTGCATATTTACTAAGTAGGAGAAAAGTATATGAACTCGATCTGGTTTTATCCTTTGATCATTGTGGCCGGTGCACTGCAAGCCATGGGCAACTCGATGAATGCGCAACTTAGAAATTCACTTACAAATCCCTGGCTCGCGAGCATCGTCTCCTTTGGCTTGATTTTGGCCTTCTTCATTTGCGCTTTTGCCATTAGCCCTCGTCCGTTGCCGACTATTGAGGGCATCAACACCATGCCCTGGTGGGCGCCAATCGGAGGATTAGCTGGTGCGGTCGCTGTTTATGCAGGACTGACAATGGTAGACAAAATTGGCGCCGGTCCATTCAATGGGCTGATTATCACGGCCAACATCGTGGCGTCGATTGCCATTGACCACTATGGTTTCCTAAACATGCCAGCCCACCCGCTCAGCGCGTTTCGAGTGGTTGGCGTTGTTCTAATGGTTGCCGGCATTACACTCATTGCCAAATTTTAGTATGAGTACAGAGGCCCAGCAAGACAGGAAGAAAGCTTACACAGGCTACCTTGATGCTATAAATTTTTTCCTTGCCGACGTGCGTGGTGCGCTCGGTCCTTACCTCAATGTTTTTCTAGTCACGCAGCAACATTGGAGCCAGTCTCAAGTCGGAGCCATGACTACCGTGGCCGGACTTCTTGGGCTAGCGGTACAAACGCCGATCGGTGCGGCAATCGATGAAACGCACGCCAAGCGCGGCGCAATCATTGTGGCGCTAGTTTTTCTGGCTATCGGTGCAAGTGTGATCTTCGTTTGCCCATCTTTTTGGCCCGTCTCCGTTGCTACCGTTTTTATGGCCGTAGTGGGGGATGTTTTTGGTCCAGCGGTGTCGGCGCTAACTCTCGGGTTGTATGCAAGAGAACAATTAGCTTCGAGAATGGGTCGGAATTCTGCCTTCGACCACGCCGGAAACGTTGTGATCGCGATTGTCGCCGGCGTCGTAGGTTTTCTATTTTCACAACGAGCGGTGTTTCTACTAGTGCCGATATTTTCTATAGTTTCGACTATCGCAGTGCTGTCGATCCCACACAAGGCGATCGACCAAAACCGAGCAAGAGGAATGGATGCGGACTCGCAGAATAGCGCGAATAATGGAAAAGGTTATCTACTCTTACTTCATTCACGACCACTTTTGACATTCGCATTATGCGTGATGCTGTTTCACTTTGCTAACGCACCGTTGCTACCTCTCGTTGGTCAGAAGCTGGCATATGCACACCCAAAAATGGCGACCTTTATGATGTCCTTTTGTATTATCGCCGCTCAATTGGTGATGTTGCCGATTGCGTTGCTGGTAGGCCGCAAAGCTGATACCTGGGGGCGCAAGCCGATTTTTCTCGTGGGTTTTGCAATCTTGCCCGTGCGTGGTCTGCTTTATACGCTATCCGATAACAGCGCCTGGTTAATCGGCGTGCAACTCCTTGATGGCGTTGGCGCTGGCATTTTTGGTGCTCTGGCACCTCTTGTAATTGCCGATATCACTCGCGGTACTGCACATTACAACTTGGCGCAAGGCGCGGTTGCTACTGTTCAAGGTATTGGTGCATCACTTAGTGGCTTGATTGCCGGCTTGCTAGTTGACCATTTTGGATATAACGCCGCTTTCTCAACCTCGGCGTTGGCTGCCGTAGTGGCGCTAGTCGCCTTCGGCAAATGGATGCCCGAAACTTGTGAGGCAAGATAAAATTATTGGCTTCCCCTGTCTGCAAAACCCAAATTTTTGTGGACGAACTCAACACCCACGATCTGCTGGTTGTTGTAGTCTGGCATAAATTTTGTTTCACTAGACCGGTCTATTACAACCTGTCAACCCGCCCAACTATGGCCAATAACTGCACCTGCTGCTAGTTACAGAGATTTCGTCCGGCTGCCCAAGCGGTCATTTTTGCCCTCCTTTCTGTGCAAGCGTGAATGTCTTGTCTCTTTGAAAGTGGTACGCTGCCGGCGAGCCCATCTATTCTGGCGACAATAGGCGATGGAAGGCTCCCGCATGACGCAAAGGCTAATGCGCAACCAGCAACTCGATCATTGCTGGTGTCGGAAAATCGGGTGACACGTTGCAAACTTTAGATCGGAACACATTTGGTCGCACAACAGCCGATGAGATCAGAGCATTGTGCGAGCTCAGTTCATTCCAGAATATTGTTTTTATAGTGCTGGAATGGCTTTCGATTTTCTTAGCTGTTTATGCCACTCAGAAGTTCTTTAATCCGTGCACGTATTTTCTGGCAGTGGTATGGATCGGTTCACGACTACAGGCCCTTGGTGTGCTGATGCACGAAGCCGTGCACTACCGGCTCTTCAAGAACAGAAAAGCAAACGACATTATTGGTGAACTCTTGGCTTGGCCAATTACCCTGACGATGAGGGGATATCGCAACAGCCATTTGGCTCATCACCAAAATTTAAATACCGCAGCGGACCCTGATTACAATCAGTGGGATAAATACTATCGGTTCCCGAAAACGAAAGGGCAGATGGTCGTTGCATTGATTGAGAATGCGCTTGGGATCGGCTTCTTATACGATTTAACTCAGACCTTGTTCAGCCACCAGGAGCAGTTCGAATCACACAATCGAATACCTCTTCCCTTGAGAGTTTGCCAGCTCACTTTTTTTGCCGTAATTATTGGCTTGTCTATTGCCTTTTCGTTTTGGCAACTCTTGCTTCTCTACTGGTTGGTGCCGCTGCTAACGGCCACTAAATTTTTCGATTATCTGCGCGCGATTGCAGAGCACTATGGAATGGAATCCTCGAAGGAGCTAAACAGTTCTCGCAACACTTTCGGCTGGGAAACTTTTTTTATCGCTCCCTACAATATATGCGTTCATCTCGATCATCACCTTTATCCCGGAGTGCCCTGGTACAACTTACACAAGTTGCACGCTGTGCTATTGAAAGATCCCGAATACAAAGCCAATTCGCTGAACACGACTGGATATTTGCAAGTGCTCGAAGATTGCACTCAATCAAAAGAGGCATTCACTCCATAGGTCTTAGGCGACTGGACTGCTCGCAGTGTCGCCAGCTTCAGCATCCTCCAACCCTAGTTGTTTACGCAAATTTGCGATGCGTGACTGAATGGCTGTCAGCTGGACGGCAGTTCTTTGTAAGTCTTCGGCGTATGGAATGATGTCGGTGGAACTAGGGTGATTTAGCCACTTCTCCACAGTTTCTCCGAGCTGCTCGATCAGCACAGGCTTTTGCAAAAAATCATCCATGCCAGACTCGAGACATCGCTGCCGTTCAGAAAAGGATGTCAAACCTACAATCTTCGTATGTCTGGCTTTTTCGGCCTCTATTTTTCTAATGCGCTTTGTTGCGGTCATACCGTCCACACCGGGAAGTCTGACATCCATAAAAACCAGATGATAAGGTTGCGCCACGACTGCCTCGACGGCGGCAAGTCCGTCGTCTACGACGCGGGCGACTTTGTAACCAAGCTTTTGCAGCTGCCTCTCGAAAACGAATTGCAAAACCGGCTCATCTTCGACGAGTAAAATTGAGGTCTCAGCTTTATTCAACACCGACTCCATTCGACGACATATTAATTGGAAGAACAAACCAGATTGTGGACCCTTGACCGGGTGCACTGATAAGTCCGATTGAGCCGCCCATCAGTTCGACGAGTTGCTGCCCGATTGAGAGGCCAAGCCCTGTACCACCGAATAAGCGAGCGGTTGATTCGTGCGCCTGGACAAACGGTTTGAAAAGCTTCTCTTGCGTCTCAGGTGTAATACCAATACCTGTATCGGTTACCGAAAAAAGGATAGATGTTTCTTGCCTATCAACAGACACTTCGATGCCACCATGATTTGTGAATTTAATTGCGTTGTGAATCAAATTACTCAACACCTGCCGCAGCTTACCTGGATCTCCGACAATCATTTCGGGTACCTGGGGGGAGATATTAGTCGATATCGATAGTTTTTTGTCTTGGGCCTGCGTTTTTGAAAGTCCAACCACATCATCTATTATCTTGGCAACATTGAACGAAATCCTCTCAATGTCTACTTTGCCTGCTTCGAGCTTGGCAAAATCGAGCAAACTATTGAGAATTGTGAGAAGTTGCCTGGAAGCGTCAAAAATGCGGACGCCGACATCTTGAGTTTCTTTGTCCAGGTTCGTGTCGTCAGCTATCAGCTGGCTGAGTCCGACGATCCCGCTCAGTGGAGTGCGAATCTCGTGAGTTATGTTGGCAATGAACTTTGATTTCAAAACATTGGCTAAAATGGCTTCATCGCGAGCTTTTTCAAGGTCGGTTTCATGGCGTCTTCGCTCAGTTAAATCTCTTATGACTTTTACAAAACCTTTTAGCGCGCCTTCTTGCGTGTGCACGGAGGTGATGGTGACGCTAGCCCATATTTTCTCGCGGTCTTTTCTTATGCGCCAGCCCTCTTCTTCGTAAGAGCCGTTTTTTATGGCCTGTTCAAGCTCCCATTGGGGATGTTTTCTGTCTATCGCATCTTGGGTGTAGAACATAGAGAAGTGTTTACCGATTGCTTCTTCGGCAGAGTAACCCTTGATTCGGTGGGCTCCGTCATTCCACGATTGAATGATTCCCTGGGGGCTCAGTGAGAAGATGGCGTAGTCTTTAATCGCCGAAATCATCACATTGAAATTGTTTTCGCTCTCTTCGAGAGCTTCAGCCGACTTAACTGCGGCTAATTCCGCGGCCTTTTTCTCAGTTAGGTCGCGCGTAACTTTAGCAAACCCGATGTGAACACCTTTTTCATCATAAATCGGAGTGATGACAACGTTCGCCAGAAAAAGATTGCCGTCTTTACGGACGCGATAACCCTCTTCCTCATAAGAACCGTTTGCCAGCGCCTGAGCCAGTGCAAAATCTGGATGCTTTTGTTTTTTCGCCTCGTCGGTGTAAAAGACGGAGAAGTGCTTGCCGGAGACCTCGTCGGCTTTATAGCCCTTGATGCGCGCAGCACCGGCATTCCAGGATGCTATGTTCCCTTGGGGGTCGAGAGCAAAAATGGCGTAGTCTTTGACGCCCGACACCAGGTATTTGAATAGGTTGTCGTTGGTATTGGCTGGCAACAGTTTTTCTCCGGCGTCGATCAATTCCCGCCGTCAGGTTTCGTCTAGTTTTTTTTACTGGATTCCTTTTCTACACCCTGTTGCAGCGCGTCTCTGAGATAGTGATCTAAATCACTCTGCGAAATCTGTCCCGAAATCGTTTTACTCTCTCTGCCCCGGCGGTCGAAAATGGCTGTTATGGGGAGATACTGCACACTCAGAGCCTCCAATAGCTCTTTGTTCATCGGGTCGTCAATACTCAATTTGGAAAAGTCGATCACGTTTCCGTACTTTTGCGCTTCGTTGTTGACTGTATTGACATAGCCCGAACTAGTTGAACTCCAGTCCTTCAGGAGAAAAATGGCTCTCGGACGCCCGGCCGCGATAATCGACTGCCTGATCGTCTCCAGGCGATCGAAGCGCCTGGTACGAGAAGCACTGACAATAAAGACGGACGCAACAATCACGAGCGAAATCGCGGTTAACCAGATGGCTAAACCTTTTGTATCACCCACCGCCGGCATATGCGCAGCCAATCCCGAAACTGTCCTTTCTGTGGAACCATCATATTTGTGTCCGCAATGACGACAGGTTGAAAAGTCGGTTACATCTACTTTTCCGCACTCCGGGCTGGGGCAGGTCTTTGAAATTTGTTTAGTCATCGTGCTCCTGAAATCAATTGCGCACTCACCCAAGCGGGTGGTAATTTCTCTAGACTCAAACCCGGCTGCGAAGTTCCGCAATAGTTCTGGCATTCCGGGGTACATAAATTGGAGTTGCGCACGATTATCGCATTTTACATTGATTTTATCCTGACGATGTATGGTGCTTGCAGATGGGGTCCAGCACCAAACCTGCAGCGAGTTATGAGCCATGACAATGAATCAGCAAAGAATGTCCTATGTTCAGCCAGGCGAAGCACCGGATGCGCCCTCGTCAGGTCCCGACCGAATCGGACGATTGGTCATCTTCGCCTGTGTCTGTCTCGGGGTCGGCTGCATCATACTATTTTGTTTGCTGTCGCCTCGAATCAATCCGAGCATTCTGATGAACACGATGCTCAAGCGAGAATTCAGTGGACTCGAAAAAAGCAATATCTCAGGCATGGGACTTTTTGGGCAAGACCCGATTGTGGAAATGCTCGAGCATCCTGAGCGCAAAATAGATTTTAGCAAGGTGGCTCAATTTGCACCAACTGACGTCGAGTTCAAAGCTCAAGATGGTGCTCCATTGCACGGCTGGTTTTTCGATACCGTTGATGCCAAAGGCACTGCTCTTATTTGTTGGGGTAATGTCTGCGACATGCGTTTTCCTGTCGCTCTAGGTTATGTGAAAATGTTACAGCAGGCGCATTTGTCAGTCATGCTTTTCGATTACCGCGGTTACGGCAAGAGTCCTGGCACATCTAGCATTGACTCGGTTTTATTGGATGCCGAAGGCGCTTACAACTTCCTCGTTAACACAAAGAAAATCGTTCCTGATAAAGTTGTTCTGCTTGGTCGTGAATTAGGTTCTTATATTGTCTGCCAGCTGAGCGCAAAACACAGTTGTCGAGCTTTGATTCTCGAGGAGCCTTTTGAAAATGCGAAAGAATTCGAAGTCGACACCCTGGAACAGTTCGCGATGCGCCCAATACCCCTCGCTATGTTTCCTGGAGACGGGCTCGACTCACTAAAATTCTTGAAGGCGCAGCATGTCCCCGTTCTCATAGTAGCAACCGATTTGATGGGGCACCAACCAGAAAAAGTTTACTCGCAGACTGCGCAGCCAAAAGACTTTCTGAAATTGAACACGACATACGCCGATTTGGATCATCCAGATTTTGTTACACCAACTAACAAGTATTCTGCCAACGAGTCGGAAATCTATGCCGCCAAAATCACAAATCTTTCAGGACTGAAATAACCATTTCCGCGCGAGCAATTTAGATATGGAGAAATCGGTGATTCGCCACAACAAGGCTGATAATGCCTACGCGCAATATGCTGATTGCTTATTCGATGACGATACTGATGTTGGTTTAGTGTTAGATGCCAGCGGCCTGATCTTGAAGTTGGATACGAGCAAATCCAAGATTTGGGGCTATGGGCCGGAAAAAATCACGGGGATGAGGTTTTGTGAAATCATTTCTACATCGGCTCTGGACGATTTCGATTTAACGTCGGCGCTTGTCGAGACGCGGCGAAAAAAGACTGTGCAAAGATTTTCCATTTGTTTGAAAACGGCTGAAGGCGATTTACTAAAGGCTCGGTTCAGCCTCCGTTGGTCTGAGCCGCAACAGCACTTTGTCGCTATAGTCAAAACCGACATGTCGAGCTTGTATGAAGAGCGATTATCTACAATGCGAGCGAATACTCGCGCACTTTTCAAAGCAATTCCACAAGGTCTGGTGATATTCGACTCCGACAACACGATAGTTGCGGTGAATCCTTTCCTGGCGAATATGCTCGAATACAGCGAAAGAGAGTTACAGGGTCTAAAATTCAGCTCGCTGTTTACAAAAGCTGTGCTCATTCGATTAGAAGAGGTGTTTACGAGAATGACGGCAGATCAGGTTATAGAAATCTCTGATCTGGAAATAAGAACCAAGCACCAGGAAATTATTATGGTAGACGTGATCCTTGGTAAATTTGGTGACGTCGACAACCAGAATTTTGTCGCCACCATTAGCGATGCCACAAATCGCATCAACCTGCAGAGCGTGCGTCAAGAATTTATAGCAATGGTCAGCCATGATTTGCGCGCCCCCTTAGCCTCGATCAGCGGTTACCTTGCTCTATTGGACGACGGAACCTATGGTGATCTCAACCAATCGGGCAGGGAAAGATTGCATTCAGTCGGGCGAAGTATCGGCAGACTCAATCATATGGTTCGGGATCTATTGGACTTGGCCCAAGTCGATTCAGGAAACATACCCTTGGTAAAATCGGCGGTCGATTGCTTTGCTATTAGCCGCGATGCTGTAGGCGCTGTGCAGGAATTATCTAGTTTCAAAAGCATCTCAATTCAAGTCGAGAGGCAAGACAAACCATTCTTTGTGGAGGCCGATTACGACAGGCTCATGCAAATCATCGTCAATTTACTTGCCAACGCGATCCGCTTTTCACCTCGAGACGAAACAGTAGTTATGTCGATCGCGGCTGCGGCAAATGATACAATCGAAATCAGCATCGCAGATAGGGGACCAGGAATAAAATCCGATGACATGGCAGTGATATTCGAACCATTCATCAGTGGAACTTCTGAACATTCTCTAAAACCTGATACCGCTCACAGTTCCGGTCACGGGCTAGGACTTGCCATTTGCAAGCAATTGACTCAGCTGCAAGGTGGCACCATTGGCTGTGATAGTCAAATCGGCGAAGGATCTCGATTCTGGATACGATTACCACGAGCGCTCACGGATCCAATCGATAACCAAAACCTCTAATAGTGCTGATCAATGGCTCATCTCCGGGGCTTTCTAATTTTTGGCGAATACGCATCAAAGTCACTCGTACAGTTTCCGGGCCAACTGTTGTATCGGTCTGCCAAACTCGATCTAGCAGAGCGTTGGCGTTGAAAACCTGCCGCGGATGTCTCATCAGAAACGACAACAATGCGTATTCCTTGGGCAGCAAAGCGATCAACCGGCCATCTTTAAAAGTTTCCTGGGTGTTCAGGTTAATCTCTATATTGCGAGCTTTGAGCTGCTTTGGAATCACTGTTTTGGGTCGTCGCAAAATCGCCTTCACCTTCATCAATAGCTCGTCCAGCTCGAATGGTTTGGTCAAGTAATCATCTGCTCCTGATTCGTAACCAACCTTTTTGTCTGCCAGCGATGTTCTTGCCGTCAACATCAAAATGGGCGTACCATCACCAGCCTGACGGATTTTTTCTGCCAGCTCAGGACCGCTCTTGTCCGGCAATTCCCAATCCAGTATGACCAAATCATATGGAACAATCCGCATATAAGTCTCAGCTTCCGAGCCAGAGCAGCCAGAGTCGACGTTGTACCCATCCGCATGCAAAGCGTCACGCACAATTTGCGTCATCGCGCGATCGTCGTCAACTACCAGAATTTTTGCCATCTGCGTTTTACGAGGCTGTTATGTTCACATAGTATGATACCAAGTACGTACGGAGAAGGCGAATCTTGAGCGATAACCCGAGTACTGCTTACTGCACTTCCTGTGGCAAAGCATTGTCGACAGGCAGAGGCACATTCACAGCCTGGATCTTTGGTGGCGCAAAATGCAACTGCGGTAGCGCTGCTGCCAATGATGCTGCACCTAAATCATTGCCCAATTCATTACGCAATTCACTGCCCAATTCATTGCCCCAAAGAGGCGCTGCACCAGCTCCTTTAGCGCTGCTGGCAGATTGTTCTGAGTTTAGTGTTGGAGACAGGTTTGAAATTATCGAGTGCATCGGGCGCGGCGGCATGGGCGCGGTGTATCAGGTTCGCGACGTAAACCTCGACAAAATACTTGCCGTCAAAGCACTGCATCCCGCGCTCGCCACGGACCGGTTCGCGATCAAACGATTCGAGCAAGAGGCGGAAGCTGCCCTCTCTTTAACACACGCCAATCTAGTCGCTGTTTATGAACATGGCGTCAGTGACAATGGCGCACCATATTTGGTGATGGACTACGTCAATGGTGAAAGCCTGTCAGATGTGCTTAAAAAAGAGGTTTATTTCGAGCCGATGCGCGCACTGGATATCGCCAGCCAAATCTGCGAAGCGCTGGCGCATGCTCATGCGAAAGGAATCATTCACAGAGATATCAAACCCAGTAACGTAATATTGGAAGACCGATGATGGGCATGATTTAGTCAAAGTTATAGATTTTGGAATTGCCAAAATGTTGCCGACGGTGACGGAGCAGACAAACAATCTGACCCACACCGGAGAAATTTTCGGCTCACCACTTTATATGAGTCCTGAGCAGTGTCAGGGAGCTGCCATCGATGCTCGATCGGACATTTACTCGCTCGGGTGTGTGCTGTATGAATTGCTCACCGGGCGGGCACCATTTTCAGGGGCCAATCCCATCCAGATCATTCTCGCGCATCTCAACGAGCAGCCTCGGTTGGTCAGCGTTGCCTTTCCGTCGCTCGATATCTCGACAGAGGTTGCCACGATCGTTGGCACTTGCCTGGAGAAAAATCCACTTCGCCGATATCAATCGGTAGAAGAGTTATTTCATGATATCGAGATGGTCAGGTCGGGCTCTCTTCCTGTGCCGAGAGAGCAAGAATTGGCGGTAAACAGGTTGGAGGTCACTTCCGCCTGGCGGCGCTACGCGGCGGCTATTGCGGACGCCAGTCTGGCCGGTCTGGTTGGACAAATGATGCTGACTGTTTGGATGCCGCTCAGTCATACATTGCACTCTGGTCTTTCAGTCGATAACGGTGCAGTCGATCGTTTTCTCGCCTTGGGTTCCTTTTTTGAGTCTTTTGTCGATTATTTGTTGGTTTTTCCACTGCCGGCGGAGCTTGCATTCCTTTCTCATTTTGCTCGGACAGCTCTCCATGCGGATCTGTCTTTGCTCCAGACACGATTGAATTTCTGCGCCGCACTGATTGTTTTCAATTGGCTCTATGCTGCCTGCATGGAGTCCTCCGAACGCAGAGCAACTCTGGGCAAGCAGTTGTTCGGCTTAAAAATCGAAAGTCCGCAAGGACTCAAACTAACTTTTACTCAAGCAACAATCAGACATTTCGCGCGAGCTCTCTGGTTCTTTGGATTAACGGACCTGTTTCTTTTGCCAGTTTATGCTTGTGCCAATAGACGTTGGGGAGCGCCAGCCGTTGGTTTCGAGGATGTCTTATTTAGACGCCCGCTGCACGATCGCATAGCCAAAGCCTTTGTCGTCTGCACTCCCAGGCGTCTGGTCAAGTTGCCTTCGCTGAGAGGTCCTGCAGTGAGTCAGGATGCAGCAACGAAAGCAGTCACCACTTGGCGGGAGCCGCAATATGCGACGAAGCAAAAGGAAATTCTCGGCTCGTTGGCAAAACTTGTGCTTTTGGCAGCAGGGGGTCTGGTTTTTATACCAGGATTCGCCTATAGCACCGCCTGCGGTATCATACTAATTACCGGTTTTATTTTCGACCTGGTCTCATTCGTCATACGATACAGGCAACGCCACCATGTTGGTGCGACCCAATTTGCCTCTGGTCAGGCGGCGACTACAAGCGTTGCGAGACAGGCGCTGTCGACGTTTGCTAGTCTTGCCGCTCGTGCCTGGCTGGCGCTTGCCATTGTGACTATGCTGGCGCCCGGACTGACGAGTCGGATCGCTTGGTTCTGGTTGCTCGGAAGCATTCTAAGTTTGTTCGTTGCCAATTGGTTTTATGTCTGGTCGCGAAGAGAGATGCGCAAAAGTGCCACGCATTTGGCCGACAAAGCGTGGATCAGCACTGATTCTAACTCCTGACAAATTCGCGAAGAGATGTCGAAAGATTGGAACCTTTGAGGATAATCCCAGTCGAAAATCGCAAGGAGAACTCCGGACTTTCGGAGGAAGCGACACAACCAAATTGCGAGGATGCTATGAAGACGACCAAAGAGAAAGCAACTACTAAAGCAGCACAGGATTCCGAGTTGAAAATTAGCGACCTGCTCCATGAAGACCATCAGAAGATGCGCGAATTATTCTTTGATTTTTCGCAGACAGATGAAGACGACAAGAAAGCTGAATTGGTTAAAACAATATTGAAAGAGCTATATGTGCACGCGAAAGTGGAAGAAGAAATTGTTTATCCGGCTATTCGTGATCAAGCAGATGACGTAGAAGACATGATGGACGAAGCTGACACAGAGCATCATGTCGTTAAATTGCTGATGGCGGAACTGGCAGAGATGAAGCCGGGCGACGATCATTATGATTCTAAGGTAACTGTTTTGTGCGAATTGGTTAATCACCATGTTCGGGAAGAAGAGAAAGAAATATTCGATAAGATGGACAAAGCCGGCATTGACGAAGAAGCATTAGCGAATGAAGTGCTGGCGCGCAAGGCTGAGCTTAATGCGCAGAAAGAATCTCATAGTCAGAAACAGCCGATCAAAACCACCAGCAGAGGTCGCAAGAAAATTGCCTGACATTCCGGCAATTAGATCTTCCTTTAAATTTGAAAGCCCCGACGTCTCTTAGATGCGGGGCTTTCAATTAGTTTTCTATTTGCTTTTTAAACGCCTTTTGGATGGAGCACGAATTTTGTCGCTCCTTCCTTTTTCTCGGCAAATGTTTTATATGCAGCAGCGGCGTCATCGAGCGCGATATGATGTGAAATGACGAACCGGGGATCAATTTCATTTTTGATGATTCGCTCGAGCAATGGCTGCATGTAACGTTGCATGTGGGTTTGCCCCATTTTAAATGTCAGACCTTTGGCGAAGGCCACCCCTAATGGAAACCGATCGACGAGCCCGACATAAACTCCAGGAATCGAAACAGTGCCACCATTGCGACAAACTTTGATAATCTCTCGGAGAGCGATAGTCCTGTCGAATTCCAACTTCGCTGTTTGCATGACGTTGTCGAATACGGCATCGATTCCGTGTCCGTGAGCTTCCATACCAACGGCATCGATACACGCATGCGGTCCTTTTCCGTCGGTCATAGCTTTGATTCTTTCCTCGACGTTTTCTTTTTCATAATTGATTGTTTCGGCACCGCTGCTTTCAGCCAGTGTCAAACGCTCGGCAAATCTATCAATCGCTATCACTTTCCGGGCGCCTAAAAGAAAAGCACTTTTGATGGCAAATTGTCCCACCGGGCCGCAACCCCAGACCGCTACCGTCTGCCCTGGCTTGATGTCACAATTTTCGGCAGCCATGTAGCCAGTCGGAAAGATGTCCGACAAAAACAACGCATGTTCTTCGCTGATAGCCTCGGGCAGCACCAATGCGCTGACATCGGCATAGGGGACACGAACATATTCGGCTTGTCCGCCTGAATAACCGCCATATAGATGTGAATAACCGAACAAACCAGCCGTCGGGTAAGCAGTCAGCTTAGCTTGTTGATCGCCGGATGGGTTGGTTCGTTCGCATGCGGCGGTTTTTCCTTCGAGACAGAATTGGCAAACTCCACAAGCAATTACAAATGGAATGACAACTCGATCGCCTTTTTTTATTCGGGTAACCCCGGCACCGGTTTCAACCACGACGCCGGCAAATTCATGCCCTAGAATATCTCCACTTTCCATAGTTGGCACGAAGCCGTCGTAGAGATGCAGGTCTGAGCCACAAATCGCAGTGCGTGTCACTTCGAGAATAACGTCGCCCGGTTGCTCCAGTTTCGGATCCGGAACGTTATCGACTTTAACGTTTTTTGCACCATGCCATACCAATGCTTTCATTTTTTTCACTCCTGAAATCGATCTCGTTTTTACTTTTCTGCGCGTTATTCGACTTTAGCTCGGGGAATGATGCGCCGGTCCACGACCTAACTTCGTGAAGCAGTGTCAATCCATTCGGCTTTCGCTAAGCATTTCTGGCTCAGACCTCGATTAGGGTTGAAGGTTCCTGAATTGAAGTCTCTCGGTGTTTTTTAATGTTGATCGCCGCATAAACAAAACACTCAGGCTCGACCTGGGCAGAATAAGCTCGATGTTTTTGCGGGCGTTTGAGAACTCGCTGAAACACTCCTGACACATTTACGATACAGCCACATGACACACTCGTGAAACATTTGTTAGTTATGCTGACAGCGTCAGATTTCTAATCGCGATCTCTTGCGGTTACACCTGTCATTACTCTCTCTTATAAACCCGTCCTGCACTCACACTTCCATCATTCTTTCTGCGAAAATGCCGTCGGCATTGCTCGCAGTA
>CAJCHQ010000674.1 GCA_903970295.1 Bryobacterales bacterium | reverse complement strand
GTGCGCTGCAACACCGGCCTTGGATGTTTGCCGTGAACAATTCTTCGCTGATGGTACTGTGCCTGCTGACCATGGTCCTGCAGTGTTTCCGAATCGGGCTGCGGATGATATGCGTCGGACGTATCTTCGGACCCGGCTTTGCAATGGGCGTCCCGCTGCGCACTTTTCACGGAAATCTTATTAATTGTTTTGCTTCCATGCGCGCCGTTTGGCGATACACCGCGGCGCGGCGCGGCGGTAAGACTCACGTATGGTTAAAAACCGAACACGCTTATCCCGGAAGAGATGCCCTTGTTCAGCAACGTGGAGAGTTGAGCGAGGTCTTGACCAGATCGCGCATCATCACAGAAGAGCAACTTGCCGAGGTCCGGACGATGCTCTCAAATCAAAGTGATTTGGGGGACTTATTGCTGATGCTAGGGATGGTGAGCGAAGAGGATTTGTGTCGCGCCCGCAGTTTGTATGCCGGTGTGATCTCTGGACGCGTTGACATCCAACAAGTGAAACCTCGAGTCGTTCGCAGCTTGCCGCGCCACGTTGCGAAGCGCTTCGGGGTGCTTCCGGTGAGCGTGAATGAAGGCCGATTGCTTGTTGCCAGTGCGAATGTGCCGGAACCCGGTCTATTTGACGAGCTAAGCCGTTTCACAACGCTGCCCATCGATTTTCAGTTGGTGACGAAGAGTAATTTCGACGAAATCGCTAAGTTTTCGTAGCGGCAGCGCCTTTTTCTACCGCAAGATAACCCAGCGCCACCACAACGAGGAAGACAGTCAGCACCTCGCTGTCTCCTAGATTGACGTCGGCAAAACCTTCCACCAGGATCGCGATGACAACGGCAATTCCGCCATGCAAAAGAAAGCGGCGGTCGTCCAAGCCGGCAGGTAAGTTTCGCAGTGCTTTTGCGTAATCCCACAGAATTTGTCCTAACATCGCCAGCATCAGCAACAGGACTGGTATGCCGCGTTCTGCGGCGTATTCCAGATATAAGTTATGCAGGTGCATGGTTGATCCGGAGGGAAGCGGCAAAGGCACATCGGGAGGCAAGTAATTCATGAACTGTTTTCGGGGCATTTCAGGTCCCAGGCCAAACCACGGGTGTGCTTCAATCATGCGCATGCCAGTGCGGTCAAGAATTTGGCGGAACTGATTTGAATCGTCGTGTCCGGGATGAATGATGGATTCGGCACGCTGTCGCAGAGTATGCGGTCCCAAAATCAGCCCACCAACCAGCAGCACTGGCATCAGCGCAGCCACCCACTTTTTCCAGAACCATGTCAGGTAGAGGAGCGATACGGCGGTGCCAATCCAAACCGCGCGTGTCTCAGCGAGTAAGACACCGAACGCCATGAAGAATCCAAGGACGAGCCATAGCCAGCGGAAACGCCTGGCGTCGGGTGAAAAGAATAAGAATGCGCAGAGCATAATCAGCACGAGCATTTCGAGGTCGCTGAAGGTGTACCAATGGCTCATAAACCCGGTTATACGCTCTCCCATATATGCAGCGTAGAAGTCCCTATGCTGCGCCATGGCGACATAGAACTTGGTGACGAACTGAATGAAGCCGCGAACCGCGCTAATGCTTCCTAAAGCTGCCCAAGCCATCACGAGCCAGCGAGCCATCTGCATGTCGGTTATGAGAGAGCAAACCACCAGAAGTTGACTGAACACAAAAATTTTCTTTACTTGCGGAAAGCCAGCGCGCGGATCACCCGATAGCAGGACGGCGACGAGCGTGCCCAATAGAAAAAGTCCCAAAAGCCACTTGATTGGAGGCAGACGAAGCGGAGTTTTCGATAAGAACAGTGCCAGCAGCGCCAGACCCAAAAAGATTTGTGAAGGCGCTATGCCGACTACGATTACCGCCGACGAAGCAAAAGCCAGCCACCGTGCAGCCTTTAACATTGCCGAATCGTAGTTATTTACAGATTCAATTTCAGACAAACTTCTCAGTATGACAGTCTTATTGTGGCAACCGAATTTTTAGGTCACCCATGCCGGAGATCTGTCTGCCCTTTCGGTCAACGGCCCATAGGGAGAACTGGTGCGCGCCAAATTCGCCACGAATGAAGCCGGTAAAGGCGAAATTTCTTGGTACATCGCGCGTGTATAGCTCGGCTGGTCCCGCCTTGGGGCGCATACCGAAGCCCACAACGAGACCCGTTTCATCGACAAAAACAACCGTGTCGGCTCCATCAGCCCACCCTTGCACCTCGTAGTCGTTGCCGAGTCTCCTGACGCTTGTCACTTCGCCGTGAATGTAACCGTCAGATCCTCGCGCAAAAAGCTTGCTCGCTTGATGACCAATCCATCCGGGCTCGGGACCGGCAAACATTGCCAAATGATTATCAGTCAGTACATGTTTGAATTGCGTGACGTATTCGCGGCCCGGAAAAAGTATATCGCTGACCGAACCGTCAGTGACTCCGTTGGCCAATCCAATGGCCGCCCACTGGCCGCGCTGGAAATAGTTAACCCACCAGTTGTAGTATTCAGAGCTCCGCGGCAACGTGCCGGCCGAGACAATTCCAGCGGTGATCAAAAATAAAAATGCCGCATAGCCTCTCCACGCCTTTCCTATCAACCAGACAGTGAGCAAAAGCAATGCACACCAAAACAGTGTTGGTTCGGTGAGATAGCGCCCAGCACGCGAAGCCTTCATGCTGGCGTCCGCCGGGTCCATTCTGCCAACCGCAGTGAGCATCGCCGAAGCGAAGACCAGGCAGCAGAAACCGCCAAGAACAATTACCGAAGGTGTCGCAAGAAGCTTCTTTCGGATAATCCAAGTCAGATCTACGGTCGCAATCGATATTGCGATCCAGCCGCAGATGGAGGTTAGCAGGACCTGGTCGGCATCGTCATACGCGGTACTGAAAGGCATCCCCAGAAACGACCCCAAGAACATTGCCAAATACTTGGGATGATGCGAAGCGCCCGCCAAAGTAATCCGGGGAAGGTTCGTGTAATGAAAGAAATATAATCCCGTGCTTACAGCCCCACAACCGGCAATCACAGTCGTCTCGCGCGGCTTGAGCCGCAGCAGCAATCCCGCTGATACGAGCAGCGGCCATAAAAGCATCCCGCTTGCGATGCTGTATGTCGCTACTACGGCCAGCGCGAGGGACAGTATAAGCAGCAGAGTCCCGCCCCGCTTTTGATGCAACGCCAAAGTGGCCAATGCAGCAACGCTGAAAAATTCCCACTGCGGCCAGCAAGTTAAGAAAGGTGATGCCAGGCTGACTACGCAGATCTTGTATCCGGCAATCCCTGCAACGAACAAAGCCGCACATAACATAGACCAATGGTCTGCGGTCCAGAACCACACAAAAGCCACCAGGACCAATAGCGCACCCAGGTAAGCCGCAATCCCGATGATCTCGGGCATAATCTGTCGCCCACGCAAGAGGAGGATGTCCAGAACATACGCGATTTCGGTGCCAATGATGCGATGCTCATTGTGTTGAATCCACAGTATGCTTAAATCAAAACGCTTGTATGCTGCGAAATGTGCGAGATAATCCCATGGATCCCAAATCCACATGTTGGTGTAAAAGCGTCGCAATTCCCTGATGGTGGTGAGCCAGTTGATGACTGCGTATGTCAGCAATACAAGGCTCAGCGAGGCATAAGCAAGTCTGCGAATTCTCTCAGTCATAGCTCCGATACGGACGGCTAAAGCAGCACAGGCAGTAACATATAGGAAAATGGTCGAGTCTCCACATACCCGTGACGATCTCATGCAGTTGTACCGGACGCGTTTTCAAGGCGCTGCTGAGTATCGAAGCAAGGTGTGGGACATACTTACGCAATTCTTTGAGCAGTGGATTGCACCCGATGGCGCTGTATTGGACTTGGGCTGCGGATATTGCGAGTTTATCAACAAGGTTCACTGCAAACAAAAATTCGGAATGGACTTAAATCCCGACTCGGTTAGATTCGCCCAAACCGCCCAAGTCTTCGAGCAGGATTGTTCGGAAGTCTGGCCGCTGGAAGACAATGTATTGGACGCGGTCTTTACAAGCAATTTTTTCGAACACCTGCCCACCAAAGCGACGCTTGAAAAGACGTTGCTGGAGGCACTGCGTTGCTTGAAACCGGGCGGGCGGTTAATTGCCATGGGTCCGAACGTACGGCATGTGCCGGGTCAATACTGGGATTTCTTTGACCATTATCTGCCGTTAACAGAGCGCTCGCTAGTCGAAGTGTTGACTAAGGTAGGCTTTGAAATTGACCGCTCGGTTGACAGGTTCATGCCATACACAATGGTGAGCAAGATACAATATCCAGCCGTGGCAATAAAAATCTATTTGGCATTACCGCTGGCATGGAAAGTCTGGGGAAAGCAATTCCTGGTTGTGGCGCGTAAGCCACAAGTGAATTAGATATCGCGGTTGATTTAGAGAACACGTGAATAAATCTGCGTTGGTTACAGGTTCGTGCGGACTGATCGGATCGGAGGTCAGCCTCCATCTCTCCCACAGCGGCTACTCGATAGTGGGTGTCGATAACAATGAAAGAGCCGTTTTTTTTGGCCCGGAAGGCGATACCAGCGGATCATTACACCGCTTGCGTGAAAACATTCCCGACTATCGGCATCATGCATTAGATATTCGGAATCGCGACGGAGTTCTGAGTCTTGTCGCGGAGGTTAAGCCGAGCATCATTGTTCATACCGCCGCGCAGCCCTCGCATGATAGAGCGGCTGCTATTCCGTTCGATGACTTCGATACAAATGCTGTGGGAACGCTGAATTTCCTGGAGGCGGCACGACGATCCTGTCCCGAGTCACCGTTTGTTCACATGTCCACCAACAAGGTTTATGGTGACCGCCCTAATACGATTCGACTTAAAGAGTTGGAGACCCGCTGGGATTATGACGATGCCGATTATGAACATGGCATCCCGGAGAGCTTTTCGATAGACCAGTCGAAGCATTCAATCTTCGGTGCATCAAAAGTCGCTTCCGATGTGATGGTACAGGAATATGGACGCTATTTCAATATGCCCACTTGCTGCCTGCGCGGCGGGTGTCTGACGGGACCCAACCACGCTGGTGTGGAGCTGCATGGATTTCTAAGTTACCTGGTTCGATGCAACGTTGAAGACCGCCCCTATAAGGTTTTCGGCTACAAAGGCAAACAGGTCAGGGACAATATCCATTCGGAGGACGTGGCCAATTTCATCGTCAACTTCGCGGCTGCGCCACGTTCCGGCGAAGTTTATAACATCGGCGGCGGCAAAGATAATTCGTGTTCGATCTTCGAAGCTTTTTCAATGGTGGAGAGCTTGACAGGTAAACAGCAGCATTACACTTATCTGGATGAAAATCGAATTGGCGATCATATCTGTTACTACAGCGACCTCCGAAAGATGAAGGCGCACTATCCTGATTGGACAATCACGCGACCGTTAAGTACTATCTTTCAAGAGATTGTCCATTCCTGGCAACACCGGCTATCTACCACTGCATGAAGGTTCTGATAACTGGCGCTTGCGGATTTGTCGGTAGCGAGCTCGCGATAGGCCTTAAGCAGTTTGTGCCTGGTATCGAGATTTTTGGTCTTGATAACTTGATTCGCCCTGGTTCGGAGATCAATCGAGGCAAGCTGCGAACGCTTGAGGTCCGGTTGACTCACGGCGATTTGCGTCAGCGCAGCGATCTGGAAACCCTTCCCGCCTGTGATTGGGTGATCGACGCAGCTGCAAATCCGAGTGTACT
>CAJCHQ010000673.1 GCA_903970295.1 Bryobacterales bacterium | reverse complement strand
CACCGGGGCAGCCGTGGCCGATGGCTTTGGCCAAATAAAACTTACCGATATCGGTAAGTTTCAGGACGACCATTACTGAACCCGACAGCCTCAAATCCCACTTTTCTGACAGCCACAAAAAGCCCAGCTGGTGGGAGTTTAGATAATTCAGCTTTCGAGGGAGGCGACAGATTTAGTTTTAAGCGGTAACTTAATTGTTTTTGTGACATCAGTGCTGACCGACAGCTGTCTGATCGCACGGGCCTCGTAAGAACCTTCCTGGGGTGGATTGAAGCGCAGCGAATAGATGCCCGACGGCAAAGTCACCTGGCAAACGCCGTCTTCCCCGGTGAGCATATAGCCGCGCGGCAAATTGACGCGGTTGTCGGCATCGGCAGACTTTTTGTCATCCTCTGGCAGGCCATAGGGCGAGTAGCCAACGCGGCAACGCGGAATCGGATGTCCGTCTTCACCAAATAATTCGAAGCGCAACTGGCACCAACCGTGCCAATCAATATCGAGATTGACTGGCTCGTTCACAACTTCTACCGCTCGCGAATTAGCCAGGTCGGTGTGAACCGCAATCCAATAAGAACCGGGAGAGAGAAAAATGCAATAACATCCCTCACCATCAGTGGTGGCAGTACCGAGCGCGCCATTGGCTTTTCCTTTCTTGACTGGACCGGCAGGCTCGTCCGGAAAAACAGAAACAGTCACACCCGGTCTGGCTTGCCCGGCATCATCGGTGATGCGCCCGTGCAAGGCGGTACCCGGAGAAAGTCTGGCATCGACGTCAGTATCTGAGCCGACTGAGACGATTTTAGTCCATGGTGCCAAGCCGGCGTATTCAGAGCCATTGATGGTCACAGTCGGACCATGCTTGGGATGAGCCGAGACGATCAACTTATAGTTACCACCGGGCAAGCCCGTGGAAAATTGTCCCTGTCTGTCGGTTTTTGTAATTAACTCGACGTCTTTATCAAGACCGATAATTCTGACCAAACACTGGGCCAGCGGTTGTTCTTCGAATTTGACCTGGCCGCGTAAGCGATAGCCCTCGAGCAGCTGAAAACTATAGTGCGTGTCTTTGCTGATTGGCACCATTTTGTCTTCCAGGCCGAACAAGTGCACACTTTCGTCTGGTTTGACATTGATATCGAAAAGTCCAGGCTGCACCTGTATCGAAAACTTGCCGCTCTCATCGGTTATCACAGTCGCACTCAGGGCAAGTTCGGGCAACACCGAATCTTCCTGAGCCAGACTGGGTGTGACTGTGACTTTAGCATCGGCCACGCCCTGACCGAAAACATCGGTGACATCACCTGTAAAAGAAACGAAATCCGGCAAGCACAGATCGTATTCGTCATCGGAGACGAGATCCATCACCTCGACACTCGTCGAAATAAAGGCATCGCCGATACTATTTCCAGCAGTAAATGCGGCTCCCTGCTGATCGAAAACAGCAGCCGTTTCTGCCTCATTACTCAAGATCCGATCGAGCAGATAATCGAGGGGCAGGGCTCGGAAAGCCAAATGATACTTGCCTTTGGGCAAAATCATGAAGTAATTGCCGTCCTCGTCCAGAGGTGCCGTCGCTTTGTATGAAGATGGCTCGATGCCGATCGCCAATACTTCACCAGTTCTGGCAGTGATACCACTTACAGTGCGCACAGAACCGGTCAAAATCGAGCCAGTCGTCAAATTGATGTTCGAAGCAACATTACTAGAGACTTTAATTTCCGGCACCGTGTAGCGGAGAAATCTGGTTGTTCGATCGGGCTGAACCTCCAGGCGATAAACGCCGGGGCGAACAGCGAAAGTGAATTCGCCGCGCGAGCCAGTCGTTTGCTGCGAGACCAAATTGTCGGCAGTGCCGCCCATCGCGGAGGAGTTGCTCAAACAATCATAAACTGAGACGACAACAGCCGATACAGGCAAACCTTGATGCCTGACTGCACCTGACAAATTGTAAGTGAGAACATTGGTTGTCAATTGCCGCTCCTGTGCTTACTTAGCGGAGGAACCTCAACCGCGCTTCCGATTTTAACCGATTCTTGCCGGCCATCTTCTACAGTCTGCCAACCGAGAGCCGACATCGACTCTCGCACGGTGGCAAAAGAACCTGTGACAACCACGATTTCGTTCGCACTAGCTTCTCGCCTGGCAGCCAGAAAAGCTTGCTCGATACTGACAAAACTAGTCGATTGAACGCCCAGCTCGATTGCGTACTGCTCTAATTTCTCCATCGAAAAAGTGGCGCGCCTGGTGGCCGCTTCCGCAAAATAGAGACGATCGCCTGGCCTGACCAGAGCTTCTAAAATCCCGGCCACGTTTTTGTTGTCAAAGCAACTAATGACGAACAAACAGTTTTTGTCCGGAAAGTCTTCGCTCAGAGCCTGACGCAAAGCCCTGGCTCCGGCTGGATTATGGGCACCGTCGAAAATCGTGTAACCGAGTGTGCTCGCGGTCGGTGAAAGCAATTGCATGCGCCCCGGCCAATAAACATGCGACAATCCTCGCAACCATGCCAATTCTAGCTTTAGCATAATTTCGGCGGTCAGTTTTTGATTAACCGGCTGAGCAAAATAGTGGCCAAGAACGAACGCCGCAAAGGCGAGCAGGGCATTCAATTTTTGATGGCGTCCAGCCAGCGCTGGATGCATCTGATCTAATTTACATTTTCTAGCGCCCTCAGTCAAAAGCGTCACGGCAGCTTGATTCTGCCAAGCCGTAGTGTGAGACAGAACAAAGTGATCGGGAAGAGTGACGGTTAAAAGTGGTGCCCCTTGAGCCGCCGCTCTATCGGCAATAACTTGCCAGGCAACACCAGTGGCTGCAGTAATCACTGGCACGGAGGCTTTGATGATGCCCGCTTTCTCCATTGCGATCAATTCTTCGGTATCACCCAGTATGTGCGTATGATCAAGATCGATATTTGTAATGATTGTGGCAATAATGTTGCCCAAAACATTTGTGGCATCGAAGCGTCCACCCAAACCCACTTCTATTACCGCTACGTCGACATTCTCCTGGTTAAAGTAGACAAAAGCCAGGACGGTAATGAACTCGAACCAGGTCAAGCCGCCGACAGAGGGGTTCTGCCTGGCAAATTCTTCCGACATGCCTCTGACAATGGTCGCATAGCGCGCAAAGTCGTGGTCGGAGATGGGCAAGCCATCGACATGAAATCGTTCATTCCAGCGCAGCAAATGTGGACCGGTAAAGCGTCCGACTTTTAAACCAGATTGCTGCAAAACGCTATCGAGAAAGGCTACGGTCGAGCCTTTGCCGTTGGTGCCACCGACATGAAAACAGGGCAAACGGTTCTGGCAATCGCCATGAGAAGCGAGAAATTGCTTGATTCGAGCGAGCCCTGGGGTCTCCAAAGTGGGAGACAAACTGTCCAGATAAGCGATCGATTCCAGATAGTTCATTTAAGTGATTTACCAAGTGTCGGGGTGAGAATCATACCTGCTACGATGGTTTCTTCACTAAGCACTAACCACTCTTTAGGAGTAGGTTTGCGTTTGTTTACGAGACCAGAAAAATGCCACTCTTCACAGTCAAAAACAAAACTGCCAGCGAACGCATATATGAAGGCGAGATCATTAATCTGCGCCTCGACACTTTAGAGCTCGATGGCAAAAGCATAAAGCGAGAGTTAGTCGAGCACAATGGCGGTGCCGTCATCCTCTGTCAGCCCCAGCCCGACCAATGTGTGCTGATCAAGCAATACCGCTACTGTGTCGACGAAGAATTAATCGAGTTTCCGGCTGGCCGAATTGAAATAGGCGAAGAACCTTTGCGCGCAGCCCAGAGGGAGCTAACTGAAGAAACCGGTTACATCGCTCACGATTGGGAGACATTGCCGCCTTTCTTTACTGCTCCTGGTTTTTGCAACGAACTTCTTTATTTGTACCGAGCGACTAATGTAGAGCTCGCCGAAAAGAACTTAGACGAGGACGAAGAAACAGACGTCCTGATTCTGCCCATAGTCGAAGCCTGGCAATTAGTGCTCCATGGCAAAGTGCGGGATGCCAAGACAGTAGCTGGAATTTGCTTCCTCTATAGCGAATGGGTGCACAAACAACATTCTTGATAAGCCTAAATCTCAGTCGCGTAACGAGAATGGCTGGTGAGCGTAAGTTGAGGCCAGCGGAATGGTATACTTCGCTGCGAGAAATAGTGCACGCACGCTTGATTAGCTCAGGCTAAGCCGAGGAATCTTATGGACAAGAAGCAAACTAAAGAAGGCGAAGTTCTCAGTCTGCCAGTGTTAGGCACTGTCATCATCGGTACGATCACCGGATTAGTCAGTGGTGCCAGCTTCACTATCATCAAGCATTGGCCGCTGCCAGCCTCAGTCGCCCCGGTCTTCGGTTTCGAAGGCGGCTTCGTCTGGGGAGCGGTAATTGGCGGAGTCAGTGGTCTGATTCTGGGCTTCCTCACCGACGATCAACATTTTACGGATTCACCTAAGAGCTAGCTGCCGAGCGCGTCACGCGGGCCAGTTTGCTCTTCGTCAGGTTTCGTACATAGGCGGCATTGCCCGCTCTATCAGTGAGTTTGCCATTTTCCATCAAACCCGCTTCTTCCAACCAGGCTTCGAATTCTGGGGCCGGGCGCAAGTTGAGCATTTCTCTCAGTGCGCCGATGTCATGAAAGCTGGTCGTTTGATATGACAACATGACGTCGTCACCCATCGGTACGCCCATGAAATAATTGACTCCGGCACAAGTCAAAAGCATCGCCAAGTTTTCAAGGTCGTTCTGATCGGCTTTCATATGATTGGTGTAGCAGGCGTCGATGCCCATCGACACACCGGTCAGTTTGCCCATGAAATGATCTTCGAGCCCAGCTCGAATCATCTGGCGACCATCAGCCAGATATTCAGGGCCGATGAAACCGCAAACATCGTTGACCAGAAACGGATTGAAGTGGCGGGCAAGAGCATAGCATCGAGCTTCCAGTGTCACTTGATCGGCATCATTGTGAGAATTGGAAGAAAGTTCGCTGCCCTGCCCGGTCTCGAAATACATGACCGCACCATACGGATTGTCGCATTTAGCTTTGCCTAAAAGCCAGGCTTCTTCGAGCATAGCGATATCGATGCCAAACGCCTTGTTGCCTTTTTCAGAACCGGCAATACTTTGAAAAATCAAACCAGCAGAGGCGCCGCGCTCGATCGCTTTGACCTGCGTTGTGACGTGACTGAGAACACAATTTTGGGTAGGCAATCCCAATTTATCGATCAACTCATGCGTAGCATCTAATAATTTGGCGACCGAATCAGGTGTGTCATAGGCCGGATTGATTCCGATCACGGCATCCCCAACACCGTAAGCCAGTCCTTCGTAAATTGAGGCTCGAATTCCTTCGATGCCGTCGGCTGGATGATTCGGCTGCAGGCGGGCAGACAATCGCCCTTCTAGCCCCAATGTCGTGTGAGCGCGTGAAACAACGCGACATTTTTTTGCGGCAGTGACCAGATCTAAATTGGACATCAATTTAGTTACAGCCGCTACCATTTCACCAGTCAAGCCCAAGCGTATATCGGCAATCTCACCAGATGTGGTGCCAGCTGCGAGAATGTATTCACGTAATTCAGCCACCGACCAATTTTTGATGCGGTGGTAAGCCCCGTCATCAAGCGATCCGTCGATCAACCGGCTAACTTCGTCGTCGTCGACAGACCAGACTGGGTTGTTTCGCAATTGTTCAAGCGACATCTCGGCAAGCACGTGCTTGGCAGCCACACGCTCGAGCTCCGAACGGCTGGCTATACCGGCCAGAATATCGCCGGACTTTTCCTCATTCGCCTTGGCCAGAACTTCCTTGACCGACTGAAAAGTAAAACGCTGACCAGCAGCCGTGTATGAAAGCGTCATTTGCTATTCCTCGCTTCAGGCAGATATCTTAGCCTATGAAAGCTTGTGATATTCTTTTGGCAGCGAGAAGAGAGATGAAAACTGA
Source organism: Bryobacterales bacterium (assembly GCA_903970295.1). The sequence continues at coordinate 1,454 of CAJCHQ010000673.1, read as the reverse complement.
AAGCAATAACGCAAGAGCGCTTGAGACGGCGGGCGAGACACCGGCTCGTCTTGGTGTTGGTCGAGTCGGAAGCCGACCGACGACAGCAGCCTGGCTGCGATTCCGCCTCGACCACGCCCTGGCTAAAGATGCCGTCAATAGCCAGTTGAGTCCTGAATTCTTGAAAGGATTCGTGGCCGAGCGAGAATTACCGGTGATCCAATCACTGGCTGAAAGCCGAGATGATTATATCTTGTTTCCCCTCAAAGGTAAGCGCACCACTGACAGTGCCATCCAGGCATTGGCAAGCTGCTTGCCAACGAACAAAGATGTGCAAATCGTAATCAGCGATGGACTATCTGCCCGAGCCGTAGAAGCCAATGTACCGGATCTTTTGCCAATGTTGGAACATGGTTTCGAGGTCGAAAATATTTCTTTCGGCAAAGCGGTGGTTGTAAATTACGGTCGTGTCGCCGTCGCCGACTCGATTGTTGCCAGTGTCGGTGCCACAGTTGGCATCAATTTAGTGGGGGAACGTCCTGGACTTTCTTCAGCCGAAAGCCTTAGTGCCTACATCACCTACAAACCAGGTCCACAGACAATTAGTTCGGATCGCACAGTGGTGTCCAACATCCATATTCAAGGCACACCGGCAGTAGAAGCAGGCGCGTTCGTCGTCAAATTGGTTTTGCGCATCATGAAAAACAAACTGTCAGGCGTGCGTTTGCAACAGTTGTCTTGAGCGAAAATCAATTGCCGCCGGCTAAAACAGATGCAAAAAACTTCGATTCGCTTTTGAGCGTTGGTATTGATATCGGCACCACTTCGACGCATCTAACGCTCAGCCGCCTGCATCTGGGTAACACTGCCGTGATCAATCAAACTCCTCATCTGGCAATTCAAAAAAAGGAAATAGTTTATCAGAGCCCGATTTTCTTCACACCGTTACTGGATTCAGGTGTGATCGACGGCGAAGGTGTGGCTGAGATCATTGCTCGCGAATACGAAAAGGCCGCAGTTAAGGTCGGCGATATTCAAACCGGTGCGGTGATTATCACCGGCGAAAGCGCAAAAACGCGTAACGCGGAAGCGGTTGTGCAAGCGATTAGTAAATTGGCCGGCGAATTCGTCGTCGAAAGTGCCGGTGCCAATTTAGAAAGCATCCTGGCAGGCAGAGGCTCAGGATCAGCCAGCGCCTCAAAAGAACAAAACAAGACGATTGCCAATGTCGATATTGGCGGAGGCACAACCAACATAGCCATCTTCAGTCAGGGCAATGCGATCCAAACTGCATGCCTCGACATCGGCGGTCGCTTTCTTTCTTTCGACGCTAATCAGGCGATCAAATCGGTGACAGATAGCGGTCGACTTCTGCTCAACCATTGCCGAATATCCTGGCAGTATGAAGACATTTTAGGAAATGACATTTTGACCGACATAGCCGATAAATTGGCACACACGATCACCGAGATGCT
>CAJCHQ010000672.1 GCA_903970295.1 Bryobacterales bacterium | reverse complement strand
TCTATTGATTCAGCTTGCTGCTCGACTTCGCTCATACCTGGCTCGGCTAGCAACGGCCCCATGTAGCGAGAGCCGTCGGGATTGAGAAAGGGCATAGCCGCAGCCATTGCGTCAGGTTCGAGCTGGATCGGTTTGTGCGCTTTTAGATCTTTTAGTTTCTGCTCAGCGCTGGCTAATTCGTTGCGAATCATGGCCACATTCTTGCGACTGCCGTCTTGCAACTTATTGATCGCCTTGGTCTGATCACCGTTTATGTCAGGCAAATTCTTGGCATTTTCCCAGTTCGGCTCTTCTGCGCCAGGGGAAGGGGCCGTGGCAGGCATGGGTTTGCCATTGCGCACAAAGATAGGCGTCTGACCCTTCTCCCCGGGGGGCACTGAAAATATATCGGCAGTCACAGCTTGCTTATGCCTGGCCTCGGCTGGGGCAAACGTAGCGACCAGAATCACTGTCAAAATGATCAAGCTGTATCCGCGCACGACACTCACCAAACTGCTGATTTAGGGAACAGCCTCGCAAAATTGCGCGGCAAGATTTTTCCATCCTATCATCGGCGCGTGGAGAAGATGTGCAATCGGGATCCCGGCCCGAACCGGAGTCACCAGATTTCTTCGTTGTCGCGCAAGAAGAATGTAATCAGGGCGACGACAAACGAAATGCCGCCACCAACCAGAAGGATGTTGCCTGCGATGTGGGTAATCACCGCTTCTGCACCAGTTTCAGCCTGTAAGACCTGAGAGAGCCCGATGAAAGCCAAGCCGATCACCGCCAAAGCGATGGGCATCCACTTCTTCATCGGCATCTTTTCGGTGTGCAAGTGTTCCATTGCCAACTCCCTGACTGAACCAACTACCTGAGTTCTCATAGATACTCAGATCGAAGAGCAGTGTCAATGGATTTATGCGGATAACCGGGGGGTGAATCAAGCTTTTTGAAAAACAGTGCGCCCATCTTCATTGGCCGTTTGTTTGAAACGGCCATCTTTGACCAGTTTGTCCAGAGCTTGGACGTACAGGGGGTCGGTGTAGGTGACGTCGCCAATGACCAGATAAGTTTCAGTGCTGCCATCATCGATTTTGTCCTCAACCCTTTGCACGCCTGCTTGATCGGCACCGTTCAAAAGCACACCGACAGCATCATTGAGTTGTTCATCGCTCCACATGGTTAAAATACCTCTTCTGTTTGACTGGGGTAGAGATGTTCAGGCCGAGTAAAAGGTTTCCGCCAATAAAAATTAAAAGAGCCGCCCAGTTGGGACGGCTCAAAATTAATCTGGTCGGCTGCTCCTTTCAGGCTGAAACGGTCGCTCCCAGAAGGGTTGTCCTGAAAAAGTCCACAGTGCGGGAGTTAGCTTGTTCGGCTGCCGCCTGGTTATAGCCGTGTCCGCCGACACGGGCGAAAGCGTGGTCACGCTCAGGATAAATATAGACTTCGGTGTTGGCTACTTTGCTCATACAGTCAGAGATTTTTTTCTGCGCCTGTGCATCAATATATTCATCGCCTCCCGCCAGATGAAAAATCACTGGTTTTTTGATCGACTTCGCCTCCCCCAGGTTTTGATCGATGCCACCACCGTAATAGCTGACCGCGCTGTCGATGTCTGAACGACAGGCCATAAGGTATGTCATTAAGCCACCGAGGCAAAAACCGGTGCAGCCGACTTTGCCATTGGATCCGGGCAGCGAACGTGCATACTTGACGACCGCTTTCAAATCTTCAATGCCTTGATCGCGATCGAATTCGCCATAACATTTGAAAGCTTTCTGCAAATCTTTTTCGTTGTTGTCATCCAACTTCAAATTCGCTTCGAGGCGAAAAAACAAATCGGGCACGATAGCCTGGAAGCCTTGCGTGGCAAGACTATCGGCAAAACTTTTCAACCAATCGGTGACGCCAAAAATTTCTTGCACTATCACAATTACCGGAGCCGGCTGTTTGGCCGGTTGGGCAACGTAACATGACAAGCTCTTGCCATCGCCAGTGGTGACTGTCACCGTATTTGATGCCATCAATATTCCTCCTTTGCTGCTGAGAGTGTGAACCTGATTAGCGCCTTTATACCGGCAGGACGCTATTTCTTTTCTTAAGCGTCGAGACGGTCTTGCTGGCGTAAGCATTGAAGCGTCCGATCAATTCGGACCTGAGACGTTGTGGCGAAACCATACCGTCGACAACCATTTCTGCGGCCAGCTTGTATATATCGACATCCTGGCGATATTCGTTGCGTTTTTCTTCGACGAATTTGGCCCTGTCTGATTCAGGTAACTCCATGATCTTGTTGTAGAAGACAGCGTTGACTGCCGCTTCCGGGCCCATTACGGCAATCCAGGCAGTGGGCAAAGCCAAACAGACATCCGGCTCGAACGCCGGCCCGCACATGGCATACAACCCAGCACCATAGGCTTTGCGGACGATCACCGAAATTTTAGGCACGGTTGCCGATGATACCGCCGAAATCATTTTGGCCCCGGAGCGGATCATCCCGGCTCGCTCGACTTTACTGCCAATCATAAATCCTGGCACATCAGCCAGGAAGAGGAGCGGGATATTGAAAGCGTTGCAAAGCCAAACGAATCGAGCGGCCTTGTCGGACGAATCGACAAAAAGCACTCCGCCCTTGACTTTGGGCTGATTGGCGACAATCCCGACTGCTCGGCCGCCGATGCGCGCTAACCCCGTAATCAATTCGGCCGCGAATAATTTTTTGATCTCGAAAAATGTGCCGGCATCGACCAGATGATCGATCACCTGGTACATATCGAAGGGCATATTTTCCTTTTCCGGAATGATCTGATCGAGGCTTTTCACAGCTGGCACTGGTTCTCCGACAGGCAGCAAAGCCGGCTGCTGCTCGCAATTGGAAGGCATGAAGCGAATATAGTCTTTGCACAATTTTATCGCTTCTTCTTCGGAATTGACGAGCACGTCACCGCAACCACTAACGGTGCAGTGCATGCGCGCACCCCCCATTTCTTCCAGGGTGACTTTTTCGCCAATCACCATCTCGGCCATGCGCGGCGAACCCAGGTACATCGAGGCCTTACCCTCATTCATGATGACGATATCGCAGAAAGCCGGGATGTAGGCGCCACCTGCAGCAGACGGGCCAAACAACAAACAAATCTGAGGCACATAGCCGGACAATTGCACCTGATTGTGGAAGATTTTGCCGGCTCCGCGCCGACCAGGGAACATCTCCACTTGATCGGTGATTCTCGCTCCGGCTGAATCAACGAGATAGATCAAGGGCACTTTCAATTTGGTCGCGGTCTCCTGGATGCGAATGATTTTTTCAACTGTGCGCCAGCCCCAGGAGCCGGCTTTGATTGTGGAATCGTTGGCCATGAAACAAACTGTCTGACCCTCGATTTGACCGACCCCAGTGACGACACCATCGGCAGGCAAATCGCTTTCGAGATTATTGGCCAAATCAGCATCTTCCAACTCGAAACCGGGATCGAGCAACAAGCGCAGGCGCTCGCGAACAAAGAGCTTACCTTCCTCTTTGAGCTTCTGATGGTACTTAGGCGCACCACCCTGGCGAATTTTTTCTCGCTTTTCTTCGAATTGAGTGCTTTTCGCAGAGAGCTTGCTTTCGGACTCGTTCAATTTGACTTCCATCCTGAACCACCGCATGTTGAGGTAACACGAGGTCGTATTGTACTTTCAGCATCAGTTCTTCAAGTATTTTACGACAGATCTCATAATCATTAAAAAGGATGGCTATAATTGCCGCGACCAGGCTTAAGGTACGAGTAGAATCGACCTGAATGACAAATAGCCAGCAGTAAAGATGATAAGAGCTGGACCAAGACAAGCGAGTAGGTGTGACAAGCAACGAACAGTTGGCCAGACGAACATTTTTGAGAGGCTTGGTCGCCCTCTGCGGTGTCGGCGTATCTGAGCTTTTGCTCGAGCAGGCTGGCAAAGCCGAAAAAAAAGGCAGTCAGTCAGACAACGCTGCCAAGGATTGGCATTTCAGGGTAGGTGGCTGGACCGGAGACAACTTCGAGAGAGGTCATCAACTGCGCGACTGCGATTTGCCGGCTTTCCCAGTCGAGAGTGAGCGCTCAGTCGAGTTTGCCATCGTCGGTGGTGGCATCGCCGGGCTCACAGCCGCCCATTACTTGCGCGATCACGATTTTCTTCTGCTCGAACAATATGCAGATCTGGGCGGGCAATCACGAGGCGGTTCTTTCCAGGGTATCGATTACAGCTGGGGACCAGCCACGATTAACGTCCCCCGTGACTCAATGGAAGAATTGCTCGATGAGCTCAATCTCAGTCCGGTGATTCTCTCAGCCAATCGCAACCGTTTTTATTTGAACGAAAAATGGGTGACTGATGTCGAAGAAGCAGACGACAGTTTCCACAAAGATTGCCGCCGATTGATCGAACAAGCGTCGCCTATCTGGCGACAGATAAAGGAGACAAAGCCCGGCATCCCACTTGTCGACGCACAGTTATTGAAACTCGATGCCACAACCTTTGCTCAGAGTCTGACTGGTTTCAACCCGCAATTTATGAGCTGGCTCGATAGCATGTGCCGCGCAAACAATTGCCTCGACATCGACAATATCTCGGCCCTGGCAGGCTATATCGTGGCTGAAGATCTGGTTTTGCCAAAAGCCGTTTTTAGAGGCGGCAATACAGCCATCGCCAGAGCTCTGGTCGCCGCCATTCGAGATCAAAAACACCGCTGTCAGAACAATGCGTTCGTCTGGTCAATCGAGATCTCGAATCAGGGTGCTTCGATTGTCTACAGCGACAAAAATAATTCACTGCATAGAGTCAAATGCCGCCACGTTATTGTTACTACACCGCCCTTGGTATCAGCACGCACATTGAAGAATGTCGACAATGCCAGCAAAGCAAAAATGCTGTCCTTCAAATACGGTTCATATCTCGTGGCCAACTGCTTGCTGACAAAGGCCGTATTCAAAGGTGCTTTCGCTAGTTGGTTAGCCCGGCCCCTGGCGTTCTCGAATATTTTGATCGCCGAAACACCCTACAGGCAACTAGACCAGTACACAGGTTCGATGGGGTCGGTTTTGACTGTTTATCAGCCCTATGTGCCCGGATCGGAAGGGCGCTCGCTTCTGCTCGAAGGTGAAAGCGCGCGCTTCGGCCGCCAGATCAGCGAGGGGCTCAACCAGTTTGCCGATGATTTGCCGGCAGTTCTGGAAGAAATTGTTTTGAGCCGCTGGGGACATGCCATGGTGGCCACGAATGTCGGCTTTTTCAAGCGCATGTCCAGTCTTTGTGCAAGCAGCGACTCTCAATTCTCCCTGGCTCACAACAGCAGCCAGGGGATGCCGACGGCCGAGTCAGCAGTAGCAGCCGCCAGACGTGCGGTCGACCAGGCATTGGTCAAAAAACAAGCTGTACGCCGATTTTACTCGGCGGGCTCTGCCTCGGGCTGATAATGCGTCACCCTTTAATAGCCCCGAAAGCCGACGCCACTCGGGTCGCTGAAACGCCTATATGTTGCGGCAATACAGATTTTGATCAGAGATAACTTTCTTCCCTCAAAAGGCGAAGAATTCCCGGCCAATCGGGTAGATCTTGGACTAGGCATCCTCGGATCGCAAACTTCTCGTGCTGTTGGTTCGCCTGTGAGTCGGTCGTGTTAGTCCCCAAACCAAAAGATCCAAAAACCTTACCAATTCGAATCAAACTGGACTCACCTCCAGATAAAGAAGTTTTGGTCGAATCCCTCGACCAGGCCGAGAAGAACATCGGGCGTATCGTCGAATTGACCTGGTGTATCGAAGAGCGCGATTTATTTTTCAGATTTCAAATCCGGGCCCTCGCCGAGGGTGGGGAGCCGATTTGGACACTATCCAAAGGACCGCCGCCGCCGCCACCAGCCCAACCCGGCCAATTTCAGGTGCGAGCCAAACCGCTGGAAGATATATGGACGCACTGCAGCGGGGACATCGGTTTAATCTTGAGCCTGGTTTTGAGCGAGTGTTACGGCACAACCGCAGAACCATCAACAATCGCCGATGTAGTTGTCGGCATAAAGGGTGGCACGCGCCCTGAAATGTTCAAACCGATGATTTTCGGCATCATGGACACTGCCTCTGCCAGCGGTGATCATCCACCCTTTGCCAGCAATCAAACTGTCTCGCCACGCTCTTCTCAGACAGCGGAAAAACCGACCTCTTTGATGCCGGCTGAAAAGTCGAATCTCGAGGGCGATCTGAGAGACATGCCAGTACCTGGTCTTTTGCAATCCTGCGGTTTCAACAAAATGACCGGTTGCCTGCACATCGTCAGCGAACAAGGCAAAGGCGAAGTTTACTTTGTCGATGGCACACCAATGCATGCCAACACCATGGAAGCCACAGGCGATCACAGCATGGTCGAATTGGTGTCATGGGAGCGTGGCAATTTCAAATTCTTTCGGGATGAAAAAAGCAAGCACCACACCGTCACTAAACGTCTGGATACGTTGGTCATGGAAGGAGTGGCACTGCTCGACCAGACTAAAGCTTTGCAGGCCGCCGGCTTCAAACTCGAATGTTATCCCAGCCGTAAATTGCCGGTTCTTTCTGAGACCCAATTCGAGCAAAAGATTGACACTCACGGAGTGCCGGTCAACATGGCCGTGCAGAAGCAGTTATTCACAATGTTGGACGGTTGCACGAGCGTTCTAGAGATTTTGCGTAAACGGCCTTTACCGAAAACCGAATGGGTGCCCCTCCTCTTCAATCTGTTGATTTGCGATCTCGTCAATCTCGCCGACAAACCGGCGAGACCGCCGGCGCGCCGGCCGCTGGAAGCGGTCTCCATCGATCACTCGGCCATTCAACAAGCGATGAAAACTCTGGTCAGAGCGGAAACCAATCTATTCACGTATCCAATCTTTCTCTTTTTGCTCGAGCAAGAGTTCTTTCGCTTCGAACGATCCGGAGCACCGTTTGGCTTGATCATTTTCGAAGCTGGTTTGCGCCTGCCCGATGGTAAGGTCGAAGCCTTGAGCTTGCCTTTGGTACAAGAGATGACCGGACGGATCAAAGACGCGATCCGCAATACTGATTTATTCGGTCATTATGAAACTTTCGATTATGCCTTGCTTTTGCCCCAAACCGGCGTGGCCGGAACGATCCTGGTGGCCCAGAGATTGGTCGGGCTCTTGAGCGATCCCCCGTTGATGGCCAATATGGTCCATCCTCTAGCCCTCGCTTTCGGTGTTGCCGCAGTGCCTGAGGACGGCAAAGACCTCGGGCTATTGCTCAGTGCCACCAGTCAGGCAAAAAATCAGGCCAAGCGCTCGAAGTCAGCGATCGTCTCATTCAAGTCGATGCGCGAAACAGACACGGTCAGATAGTCGCTCTGATATCAGTGGCATATGCAGTACTGAAACAAATTGCACTGATTTGTTTTCCTCACACCTCTGTGCTCTAATAGAGCCAGGGGTGAGGCTTTCCTGGGGGCGCGCTTGAAAATTAGAAACAAACTGCTGCCTTTGTTCGATGTAAGCCTGAACGCCGCCAAGAATTCTCAGCCGCAATCTGAAAATACCAGAGCGACACTGGGCCTGGGAAAGAAATTAGCGTCCACAATCAAAAGGCTGAGCACAGGCTTGAGATTGGTCACTTTCGTTTTGACAATCATGGTGGTTTATGCCGCCCTTTTGAAGCGTTCGGGTAAAACTCTCATTCTCTTCTTAATCGCTCTCAGCCTGGCTTTCAGCTTTGCCTCAGCCCGGGCAAAAACTCCCGCGACTGCGGCCGCGCAAAAGCAGATTTACGTCGTCGGCAGCCATGTGACCGGCTCCGCCATTCTTGGTTTGAGTGGCCAGCCGGCCTGCGTTTTATCAGCTAGAGGGCGCAACTCTGGAATTTTGATCAAAAATATAACTGATACCGGCCTCGGTGCGTCGGTCGGCATCAGTATTGGCGACGTCCTTCTCTCAATCAACAACAGAGTCGTGCAAACCGCCGGCGATGCCGATCGCATTCTTTCGCAAACGCCCACCGGAGTAGTCAGTGTCGCTTTCGTCCATGTTGGCGATAGCGGTTTGCAACTCTATAACGGACAACTGCGTTACGTCAATCAAAATGTCGATAGCAATGATTCGTCGATGCCCAGGGCACCGGCTGCGCCTTCGGTAATGGCAGCTGGAATTCCTCAAGTAGAGTCGTATATGGTGGAAGTAATTAACCACGATCGAGCCCGCTTTGGTGTAGCACCTGTGAGCGAGAACGCAACATTACGAGCCTTTGCCCGATCGCGCTCGGAGGACATGGCCAAGCGCGGATACTTTGGCCACGATGATCCAGACGGTGTGGGACCCCAAGAAAAAGCGAAAAAAGCCGGGATCAGGTCTGGGGTCTGGGAAAATATTTCCTATCGCACGCCCGGCATGCCCCTTGCGGCTACAGCGGTCGTCTGCGAGCGATCGATGATGGCAGAACCGGCCGGCGAAGAGAACCACCGCAGCAACATTCTGGACCCCAATCATAAGACAGTCGGAGTGGGACTGGCGATCAACAGAAAAGGAGTAATTATGATGACGGAAGAATTTTCCCACGGCAATCCGAATGGTGAAGAAAATCAACCTGGCAAAACTGAAAAGTGAACAGAATCGTCCAAACCGGCAGCACCTCTCGGTGCTGTCGATTCTTGTGCTCGATTGTTGAACAGGCTAGTTTTAGAGCAAGCACGGGACGATTGAGAGGGCTTCACGCAGACTATCTCCCCAGGCAGTCTGCAAGAGGTGACTCTCTTTCCTACAAATATAAATACGTAGTCAGCGTCAAAAAAGTTCAATCGCGAGATCGACTTTTAGGAAATTCCAGTTCCTGAAATTTATGGCGACATCAGAAAAATCTTCAATGGAAATTGCGAGAGGGCATTTTAGGACTACCTGGCAGGCTTGGTAAGGCCTCGACACGATCGGCAATGACATTGATTACACCTTGCTCCGATTGCAATTTTCCAGTAACTGCAAGAAATGACTCCGCCAGGATAGTCTGGCGATATTCTTCAAATTTAGCCGGTTTGATAATGACATTGGCCATGCCGGTTTCGTCCTCCAACGTAATGAAGACAAAGCCTTTGGCAGTGGATGGACGCTGGCGACAAATCACACCGCCAGCAACCGTGAGCTTTCGACCGTGCTCGGCAATTTTCAAATCATGACAAGAATAAATGCCATGCGCCATGGCCCAGGCCCGATAAAATTTCATCAAGTGCTCTTCTGTAGAGAGATTCATCATTTTAAAATCAGTCGTTATCTCTTCCAGCGGCGTCATTTCTGGAATTCTTTCTTCTCTATGCAGATCATTTTCTGTTTTGAGCAAATCCAATAATGGTGTCGGCTGACGCTTGCGCAATTGACACAGAGTCTGCCATAAAGCCTGGCGGCGACCGGGATTAAATGCCGCAAAAGCGCCTGCTCGCGCCAGCAACTTCAACTCGTTATCGCCCAAGCCACTGCGGGCAATAACATCCTCGAGTGATTTGAATTTGCCCCCTTCACTCCAGGCTTTTTCTAATCCGGCTTTGGATTTACCTCCTAACCCCTGCACATAACGCAGACCCAGACGCAATTGCAAAGTAAATTCGCCGGCTTCGCCTTCAGCCTCTGGCACGAGAGTACAATGCCATTCGCTTTCGGCCAGACATGGTGGCAATACTGTCAATCCGCGTCTTTTGGCATCGCGAATCAAAGTTGCCGGACTGTAAAAACCCATTGGTTGAGCATTGAGAATGGCACAATAAAATTCAGGAGCAAAATAACGCTTCAAATATGCAGAGGCAAAAACAAGCAAAGAAAAGGATGCAGCGTGACTCTCCGGAAATCCATAATTGGCAAAAGCCCGCAGTTGATGGGTAATCGTCTTGATTGCTTGATCAGAAAAATCATTGGCACGCATGCCGCAAGCCAATTCCTGACATAATTTGTCCATTTTTTCTTGCGAGCGCTTGTGGCTCATCACTCGGCGCAAATTGTCTGCCTGTGATGGAGAAAACCCGGCTGCCACAACGGCCAGGCGCATGCCTTGCTCCTGGAACAGGGGCACACCCAATGTTCTTTTCAAAATCGGCTCGAGCGAAGGATGCAGATAGCTGACAACTTCATCGCCCCGACGGCGGCGTAAATATGGATGAATGATATTGCCTTGAATTGGACCCGGCCTGACCAGAGCAATTGAAACCACGATGTCATAAAAGCAGGTGGGGTTGAGCTTCGGCAAAATACTCATTTGCGCTCTTGATTCGACTTGAAAGAGCCCGACAGTATCGGCTTGACGCAACATCTCATAAATTTCTGGATCTTTCATATCTAACTGACCAAGATCGATATTGTTGCCGCGATGCTGTTTGACCAGCTTCAATCCTTCTTGAATCATGGTCAGCATGCCCAATCCGAGCAAATCGATTTTGATCAAACCAGCCAGATCGAGATCGTCTTTGTCCCATTGAATAACGGTGCGACCTGGCATTGCTGCTGGTTCTATCGGGACGATGTCGCCTAATAATTCACCGGAAAGAACAAAGCCGCCAACGTGAATTGAACGATGCCTGGGCAGTTGATGCAAACCAGCAACGACTTTGATCAACTGCTCTACTTTCCAATCTCTGACATCTAAACCTGCGGCTTCGGCACCACCATTGGCTAAATGAAACGCGGCAAATTTAGCCTCATCGTAATTTGCTTGAGCGGAAAGATTATCGGCTTGCTCCTGCGAAAATCCCAATACTCTTGCGGCATCCCGCACAGCCGATTTGCCGCGATAGGTAATAGTTTCGCAAACCATTGCCGCGTGTTCGCGACCATATTTTTCATAAACATATTGAATAACTTTCTCGCGTTCCTGGTGGGCAATATCGAGATCAATATCCGGAGGCTCTGTGCGACCTTCAGACAAAAAGCGCTCGAATAAGAGATCCATACCAATGGGATCGACTGCGGTGATAAATAAGCAATAACAAACCGCCGAATTGGCAGCCGATCCTCGCCCCTGCACGGCAATGCCCTGACTGAGCGCGAAGTTGACTATATCCCACATGATCAAGAAGTAGGGAGTCAATTCGAGCCTGGTGATCATGTTAAGCTCGTGATTGATCTGCTTAATATGTTTGTCGCTTAGATGACCATAACGCCTGGCCGCTCCCTCCCAGACCAATTTTTCCAGCAAACCATTGTGGGTTTGCCCAGCCGACACCTCATATGTAGGCAATGGCGGCTTCAAGAAACCATGCCTGAACTGGCATCGCTCCGCAATTACCAGCGTGTTTTTAATACCGTCCGGATAATTCCTCCACAAGAATGTCATTTGCGCAGGAGACTTCAAATACCAGCTGGCATTGGGTCTCAATCGCCGACCGGCAGTGGCCAAACTGACCTCATGCCGCACGCACGTCAATACATCATGAATTATTCTTTTTTCCGGACAAGAATAATGAGCATTATTTGTCACCACCCATGGTATCGACTCAGAGTCAGCAAGCTGCAAGAGTTTTTTAGCAACTACTGATTCCTGGCTGATGTGGTGATTCCACAATTCCAGATAAAAGCGGTCAGCAAAAACATCTCGAAAAAAATTGGCAGCTGAGGCAGCCCCAGCCAGATCATTGCGGGCCAAACAGCTAGCCACTTTTCCACGCAAACAGCCGGACAAAACAATCAAGCCCTGCGATCGCTGGCATAGATCTTGATAGCAAACGCGTGGACTGCCTCGATTACCGACAGCTCTGGCTTGCGTCAAAAGATGGCACAAATTCTTATAACCACCAAGATTTTCCACCAGTATAGTCAGATGCGAGTCGTCCTCCATCGTCAATTCGCAACCGACAATAGCAGCCAATTCCATGTCTTTGGCAGCATGGGCGAATCTGACGATGCCTCCCAAATCGTCATGATCGGTCAGAGCCAGAGCGCTCAAACCAATTTGTTTTGCCGTAAAAACCAATTCTTCCGGGTTGGACGCACCATCCAAAAAAGAAAAAGATGAATGACAATGAAGTTCAGCATACTCATTGACCATGCCGACCACGCTTTCTAGATTTTTTATTGGGTTACAACAAGCTCTCCCAGCCGGGCAAGAACTGACTAGAAGGGCTTGTTTATTGATGTTCGAATACTAACATACGTACGTATGTTAGTCAATAGGTACATAATTCCCGCTGGCATCTGGGGCAAATGCGTGACCGAAGCGATCGATGATGATTTCCGGGCGATTTTGATTTTGCATATACAGCTTGGAAGAACCATCGTAAAAATAGTCACGCCCAAGAGCAAGACCGTAAGGAGTCATCAAACCGTTGGTTTCCAGCGGATTATTGAGACTGGCGCGAGATTTGGCTTGCTGAGTCTTGACGATATAGTCTTCACGATAAATCGGTTTGGCAATCGGGTTATTGGCGTCGAACAGCATTTGACCGTTGGCATCATGAGCAAATATATCGGTAGGACCTAAAGGCACCACTCGGTAGAAATCGGGATCGTGGATATTAGGATCGGTATAAAGATCGAGCGGGTTGACGACGAATTGCCCAGGAGTGGTACTTGGCACAATCGGGCCAATTATTACTGACGGTTCGGGGCTGCCACTGACTTGGTCGAAATTGATCAGCTTCTTGGACCAGCCGGAAGTTGTCTGTCCATCACTCTTGATGATCGAAAGCGCGTCTGGCGTGCGCCAGATGAATTCGGCCGAGCCCAAAGGAATGTCGGGTCTATCGGTGCTGGTGGCAATTGGTGTACTTCTTGTGTCGAGAACGCCTTCAACCACCAACTGACCGTTTTCATAATGGCCGAGATGATATCTCTTGGAACCTGAGATGCCGGGAAATTCTTCGACTGCGTAAGCACCGAAATCTGCGGGCAGACCAGGTACGGCAAAAGGTCTGGATTTGATCGTTATTTCGGTGTACGGTGGCTGGCCTTTGTTCACGTCCTCGCGATAGAGAATCTGGTCGAACATTTTGGCACCATTTTCTCCAGGCAGAGCCGGTATGGTTTGTAGTCTGCGAATCTTTCCAAACGACGTCGGGAAACCTTCTGGATACGCTTTGCGATTCCAGGTCTCCATCGTGCCACCATCTCTGAACGTCAATTTGCTGCTCTTCGCACCAATTCTGGCAGCCACGGCCGGACCGTATTGTGTATCTTTACCGTCCGGGTATTCTTCGTCAATGGCGTCGACCGACTCATGCGTCGAAGGTTTATTAGGATCGACGTAGTGCGTCTCGATATCGAGCTTCTCGCCGCCGAATTTAACTACTTTCAAGTCTCCGGTCCAACCGTCGATGTATCTGATTTCATCGGCACTGCGCTCGACTTCCACGAAATGTCCATGCTGCACTTCGCGGTATGGATCTCTGCGTTTTGTGCCGTCGGCTGCAGCATCATCGTCTGCATGCTCGCTTTGAGTGCCATCGAGAATCTTGAAGCTGACTTCTTGCCCGCCAATCAAGCGGAGCAATTCTCTACGTAAGGGAGTGAGAGTATTGCGAGCCTCATCTCGACCACCCAATTCGGCTTCCGCACTGGCTATTTGCCGGTAGATTTCTTGCAACTTCGGACCCGGATCGTCTGTCTGATGAATTTCTTCAGCCAGACTGCTGATCGTCGCCATCGTATTTTCCAAATCCGGATATTCTTTGGCAATTTCCTGAA
>CAJCHQ010000671.1 GCA_903970295.1 Bryobacterales bacterium | reverse complement strand
CCGCCGGCATGATAGCTTGCAGTCATCGATAGACAAAGAACAAACAACGAACGCATCCCTGTTCGCTGCTGTTTTGCCGCGGAGTGCTCATCATGTCGACCGAGGACAAAATCAACTACATCAATATCGTGCTAATCGCGCTTTCGCTGGTCGCCGCCTGGATCTTCCCATTTCAGCTATTCGTTATTGTCTACGCTGTGTTGGGGCCATTGCACTATCTGACTGAAATCTCCTGGCTGCATGACCGTAAATACTTTTCGCAGGCGAAAGGCAGCTCTTTACTGTGGGCTCTGGCAGCAGTCTTCACGATCGTCACACTCGCTGCACCCGTGCTTGGTGTTTATTTGCAGAAAGTTAGTCTTTGCCAACATCTAACCGGGCAGATAATTTTTACTGCTTTTGCCCTGAGCGCTTTGGCTTTGACTGACCGAGGGGAAGCGATCAATGCACGAAATGTGGCGATCGTTCTTGGTCTCTCCAGCCTCGTAGTTTTAGTCCCATTTTGTGATTTATTTTTCTCAGTCTATTTGGTTACTCTAGTGCATGTATTTCTGTTCACCTGGTTCTTCATGCTCTCGGGCTCGCTGAAATCCGGTCGCCAATCGGGCTTTCTCGCCCTGGCTGTATTGACGCTGTGCGCCATCCTCTGCTTGGTTCCGTCTGGTTCTTCAATCGCGCCGGTAGCCGTCCCTCAGGCGGTGATGAACAATCTGCAATTGTTCGGGCGCCTGGATCTCTTCACGGCAAAGCTCCTTGGCTGGCAAAATCCCGAACAAGTTACTGCATTGATGCGCTTTATTGCCTTCGCTTACACCTACCACTATTTGAACTGGTTCTCGAAGACCCACCTAATTCGTTGGCACAAAGTCACATCTGCGCGTTTGTCACTGATTGTCGTTCTCTATGTGGGGTCGTTGGCTGTTTATGCCATCGATTGGGCACTCGGGTTCAAGGTCCTCTTGTTTCTTAGCGTTGGTCACGTTTTTCTCGAGCTGCCACTCGCACTCAAGACGATCGTCGGTCTTCCCAATCAGTGCGGGCAGGCTCTGCTAAAAAAGCAGAATCAAACATTGAAGGCGCAGCGATGTGCCAGTTGAGGATTAAAGGATAAAGCAATGAGCACACAGATTTCCATCAAGGCAGTAAGCGCTTACACGATCCAGACCACTCCTGCAAAAACTGATCGAGATACTACCGACTCTCAAGTTGGTTCGACTTCTAACTTCAAGTCTTTGTGGACGTCTGCCAGAGGAATTAGGAGCTTGAGAAAAATCTACTTAGAGCACAATGTCGAAGACAACGGCAATGAGCAAACTCAGTTCGACCCCGGCACATATGGAGAAATTGACAATCCGGCGAGCGGGCCAAACAAAGGACAACGGCGCGAGCAGAAACGCTCTCGAGTAATCGATGCTATGCGTGGTTTTGCTGCGCTCTGGGTGCTTCTTTTTCATGCTGTTCTATATTTGCAGTTGCCGCTGCGAGGCGGTCTGCTCGGAAACTGCCCGCACTGGTTGATTGCTGGGAGTGCCAGCCAGACACTAGTCACCCCAGATAGTTTCAGGGGGCTAGACCTCTTTCTATATGCTTTGGTTCAGCCTCTTTTAGCCGGGCACCTCGGCGTTGCGATGTTTTTTGTCATCTCCGGTTTTTGCATCCACATGCCGCTCGCAAGGGCCAGAATGAGTCAGGAGAAGACCAAGATTGACACCGGCAAATTTCTCAAACGTCGTTTTTTTAGGCTCTATCCAACACACTTTTTTGCCATCGCGGGATCGATTGCCCTCGTTACCTTGACTCATCGTTTGTTGCTAGATCGCGGTATGGGACCGATTATTCCTATGCCAGTCTCGGTTTTATTGGCTCATTTTTCAATGCTGCAGGCTCAGCTCACATGGGCGAGCGGCTATGTGTTTTACTACAACGCGAATTTGTGGTCGCTCGAAACGGAAGTTCAACTTTATCTGGTATATCTTCTTTTTTCCAGATTCAACGGCCGCCTTAATTGGCCGCACCTGCTGGTTTTTCTCGCAAGC
>CAJCHQ010000670.1 GCA_903970295.1 Bryobacterales bacterium | reverse complement strand
CGATAATACCGATGGCTCGGCAGTTGTGATCGAACCCGATCACGCTCTGGTCAAATGAGAGGCTCGGTGGAGCTGCCACAAGTCGCTCCGCGTTGAGTCAGTAGACGCGCATTGTCAGCAAACCCGCTTTTAGTGTCGTATTTTTAAATGCCCGCCGAACCATTGAAAATCAGGTGGTAAGCCCGAACCTTTGAGCCTGCCGGGAACGGCGGAAAACTACCGATTGACACGATCATGCGCTGGAGATTCTCCATACTTCTTTCATTGATTGGATAACCCTGATTGCCGCGCTCGGCGCCGGTGTACGGCGTGATATTGTAAATCGAACCGTTGGCATTGACGATCACATGCAGCGACGACACTCCCGGTGTTTGGCGAAGTTCTGTGGCATGGGCTTGAAATACGAACTGCACGGCTTGCAGCCAGAGTTTCCACTGCGGCCCCAGGTTTCGACTGTTCTCTTCACCTGAAAGAACGCTCCACCAAGCGGTCGGCACTTGAAACGCCGGATCCGAAGCGGCCGGACAGTGACCGGCTTGGACTTCAATCTTTGGCTCTGCGTGCGTGATTCCGGCAGTGAGCCTGGCGCCGGGCACGTATGCAGAAGCCATGGTGCCCACAACTCCACCGAGTTTGAAGAAGGCCCCGCCGAGATGGGACTTGAGACCCTTGTGCGGCGCATTAACGGCACCTTGCATAGTGGCACCATCGCTCACTTGCAGATTGGCCGGAAGATTTCTATTTTGCCATTCGAAAACGGCGCCCTGGTAGGTTTGATTTCGCTGGTCTTCCAAGTTGAGCGACGCATTTGCCGTCAACATATTGCTTGGCACAGGCTCTGCGTTTGTGTCTACTGGTGACGTGCCGCTTGGATCGCCCGGCGGTTGCGGTGCAAATGTGGGCTGCAGAGGCGCGCTGTAGGTGGTTCTGATCGTCTGATTATCGGATGCTGTCGGCCTGCTGATTCTGTAACTATCCTGCGCTTGGCCGGCGCTAGTGATTGATAGTTGCAGAAACAAGAGAAAAGAGTAGCCAGTCATTTTGACCAAGGTGTTTAGCGTCATGGCTTGACCTCTGGAGGCGGTATGCCGAATTTACTCAGATAGCGTGCATGATTTGTGAATTGTCAGGAGGAAGGTGGACAACGTTTCCAGTAACTTAGACAAATAAGTGCGCAAAACCAAAGGTGCTAGCGCGGCTTTGATCTGCGAGTTAGTGCGGAAAACTGCGACATCGGCTTTGCGGGAATCAAATAAGTCTGCGGATTACGCACTCCAATCTCACTTTTGCAGGCAATAGATCGGCGGCTTATTCATGTCGATGACCGGTCATTGTCGCCAGAAGATTACAACGAATTTGTGTCGACTTTGGCAACAGCTCAATTGTCGCCACGAATTCGAACGAATTTCCCCCTTTTTTTGAATGCCTTTTCCGAGGGGCTTGCTACCGCGAGATTTGTTGCTCCCCAATATCGCCGCGAGTTCGGTTATATCCATAAGGCGGGTCGCAAATTGATTTCTCCAAGACTTTTCCAAGCTCTCAATTTTTGTCAGGCACCGCTTTTGGTGACATCGAACACGCACGTGGAACTCTTAGCAAGGAATGCTTAAAAAAATGGGAGCAACAAGGATTATGAGGTCAATTTGACCAGTCAAGGAATTGATCGCATTTTGCAGAATGAGCTGACTGTGCTTGGGCTGAATCCGCTTCCGGTCAGTGCTGAATTTGGAGACAAATTCGGGTTTGTTGATCCCAAAGGTGATTTTGTCATAATGCCGATTTACAATCGTGCCCAGCGCTTTCTCGGGGTTTAGCCGGCGTGCAAAAATTTAGTAGATGGTGATATATCAATGAGAAGGGCAACGAAGTCATTTCTCACAGTACTATGAGGTGCAACCGTTTGAAGGGGCCTTTGCCAGAGTGTCTACGGATGGCTTGTGGGGACTGATCGATAAATCTGGAAGAGTGATTGCTGCCTGTCAGTTTGCCGTATGGCGACTTTTGCTGGTGGATTGTCTCTAACTCAGGGACAGAACAAATATTTTGTTTTTGTCGATGTGCATGTGAAACTGGTCATACGGTGCAATTTAAAGCTGCTCGTTCTTTCAAAGATGGCTACGCTGCTGTTCAAACCGATACTGGATGGGGTTTCATCGATAAAGCAGGAAAGTTTGTAGTCGGGCCCAAGTACAGTGAAGTGAGAGATTTTCTGAAGGCTACGCTGCAGTACGCTCGTGATATTGAATGCGATGCCTGCTGGTCGCTCGATTTCGAGGAGGGCAGCATTTACTTGAACGCTAGGCTATTTTTACCAGCTTCTAACGCCGGGTGGAAAGTCTGCTGGTACAGCTGCCTCGCATTACACATCGATTCACCCTGACCCGGATGAGGTCTGTGGCAGGGCAGCGGTTCCGTTATTTGTTTGCGGAAGTTGGGCACCTAGCAGTAGTGGGGAAAGTCTGTTTTTGGCTACAATGGACGTTAGCGATAGAGTATTTGTCGGCGCGTCTGATAAATCGGGTGGGACTAGCCAGGTGGATATGAGGACGCGATCCTCGCAGTCGGCAAGGGAGCAAAAAATGGTAAGAGCAAGAAGGGCACCGCGCAAGACTGGGGGATTCACCCTGATTGAACTCCTGGTTGTGGTGATCATCATCGGTATTCTCGCCGCGATCGCGCTACCGAACTTTATTGGCGCCCAAGATAAAGCTAGAGAGGCATCGGTTAAAGCTAACATGCGTACTTCACAGATTGCCGCGGAAGCATTCGCGACCGACAATGGTGGAAGTTATCCCACATCTGTAGGAGCCGCCTACGAA
Source organism: Bryobacterales bacterium (assembly GCA_903970295.1). The sequence goes on along the minus strand of CAJCHQ010000670.1, from coordinate 380 downwards.
AGTTACTTCCCTGGAGGGGGCAGTGACGGTGTGACAGCTGCCCAGACTGGACCAGTCAATCCATTCACAAACGTAGCCACGTGGCCCATGGCCGGCGTACTAAGTGGAACCCCCCAAGGTATGCGCGGACCTAATGCTAGCCCTACACCGCCGACCGGTACGCCTGGTGAGATATTTTTCTTGGTAGCAACTCCGCCAACCACCTATGCGGTCACCGGTTGCGGGGCGAAAGGTCAAGCGCTTGGGGGCACAGCTCCTGGAACATATTTGGTGCTCTCTAACCAATAGGCTGACGATAGATTGGTCACGATTGGGAAGAATAGACTGCGTTTAACGCTACTCATCATAGTGGTGCTGATCGCAGAGTGCCATTTCTTTCG
>CAJCHQ010000669.1 GCA_903970295.1 Bryobacterales bacterium | reverse complement strand
TGGGATCGATGGGCTTGAGGTGCTTTCGCGGTTGCGAAAGAGATACTGTACGACCCCTGTTTTGATATTGTCTGCTCGCAACGACCTGAAAGACCTGGTCAATGGATTGAATAGTGGCGCAAACGATTATTTGACTAAACCCTTCGAACTCGAAGAACTGCAAGCTAGAATTCGAGCCCTTTTGCGAAAAGAACATTGGGGCAACATGAACGAAGTCCGATACGGCGATTTGTCGTTCGATACAGTAGAGCGAAAATTCTTTGCAGGAGAACGTGAACTGGAGCTGCTTCCTAGAGAATTAACAGTTTTAGAATTACTATTTAAGCGAGCCGGTCGAACAGTTAAGAAGCAAACAATTATCGATGAGCTGACAGAGCTCGATTTAGAGCTTTCAGACAACGCTCTCGACATCATGATTTATAGACTGCGCAAAAAGATCGAAGACTCGAAGTGCGTTATCCGTACAATACGCGGCATGGGTTACATCCTGGAGACGCCTAAGTCGACCGAAAACATGAATTGAGCTCAGAATTAAAGTCTTAAGTTGAACGTCCGGAATTGAAAGTCTTAAATTGAAAAACTTGAATTTGAAATTGAAGCTCTTGTGGATCAAGATCCGTTGATCATCTTCACTACGCTTTTGAAAATCTCCGAATTCGATTCCCCTGATTTCAAGTTGATATCTCGATGAGACAGATCGACTTTGTTCACAGTCACTTGCCCACCAACTTTCCGCAGAGCAATTGAAAACAGCCTGTGTTGCTCAATGCACGTCGGTCGCTTGGCACCACAATACATCAAGAAAGGTGGATATCTCTTGCCGTTCTTGATTGATTCAAATGGTGATGCATCAGCCAGAATTTTTGGATCAGTTCCAAAAGCCTTATCGATCATGCCACCCACTAATTCTCCTTCCGCAGAACCATCGTTCTTCCTTTTGACAAGGTCAAGACTCGCGGTATCTAGACTCACTACTCCGCTGATGTTCGAAAGAGTCAACCCTTTCCCAGTAAGAAATCGATCATTGGTAGCCAGTAGATCTACGAGGTGTGCACCGGCAGAATGTCCCATTACATAAATGCGCGACGGATCGCCACCAAATTCAGTGGCATTAGTATGGACATAAGCGAAGGCGTCCGCAATGTCTTGCATCAGCTTAGGATAGGTAATCTGAGGTGCTAATCCGTAATTGACGCTGATAAAGATAATGCCGTTATCAGTATAAGCGGCACCTTTTGCAGCGTGGTCCTTCTGCGCTTTGTCTCCATTGCTCCAACCACCGCCATGTACGAAAAACAGTATAGGTAAATTCGGTTTTGCATTTTTTGGAGAGTAGATATCGAGTTTTTCGAGAGGAGCACTTCCATATGCCACATCAGAACGAAGAATATATGAGGCGCTACTCGTAGAGTTTATCAACGACTGGTTATTACCAGATTCGGAATTGTTCTGATTTCCCGCTCTAGCAGCTCTTGCCTGCCTCATTCTATTAATCACCGCTGCCTTATCTTCTGGACTCATTGATTGAAATCTAGCCCGGAACATGCCCCGTTCGTTTCCATTACCGGGCTGTTCCGAATCTGATCCAGCAATGTCTTGCGCGCGTGCTGCAAGCATTCCAAATGGCAAAGACGCTAACGGTGAGACAGTGGATTGCCACAGCGCAGCAAATAAAAATACACTCGCAAAACGATGAAACGAAAATCGGCGCTGCATTGAATTCCTCCACGCGTCTCAAAAACCGAATGCTGAATTTGGAAAAAGAAAGCAAAATTTCAGATGGTCACATGGTTATGCTACCTCATCAAACTCAAATGAGGGCAAACCGATAAAA
>CAJCHQ010000668.1 GCA_903970295.1 Bryobacterales bacterium | reverse complement strand
TACTCGATAGTCTCAATATAAAATACGAGCTGCGCGAATACGAAGTTGATCCGGACGATTTATCAGCCGAAACGGTGGCAGCCAAGATTGGCTTTCCGGTCGAGCAGGTTTTCAAAACTCTTGTCGCCCGAGGTGATAAACAAGGAGTTTGTCTAGCGGTGGTGCCAGGCGATCAGCAGCTTGATTTGAAAGCTTTAGCCAAGCTCAGTGGTAACCGGAGCACCGACACTGTTGCATTGAAAGAAGTGCAACCGCTGACGGGCTATATCCGCGGCGGTGTCACTGCTATCGCTTGCAAAAAGGAGTATCCGGTGTTTGTTGACGAGAACATTTATCTATTCGAGACAGTTTCGATTTCTGCTGGTGTTCGAGGCACACAGATTATCATTGCGCCCGACGATTACATAACTGCAGTGAAAGGGATTGTTGGCCAGATATCTATACAGCGAGCGTGAAAGACTGGCCGCAAGAATCAGCGAGTCGCCGATTTTGCCTCTTTTGATAGCGAAGGGTTTTCCAGCTTCGAAACGAAGCGCGCAATGCGGGCCAGAGCCATCTCAATTTTTTCCAGACTGGTGGCATAAGAACAGCGGATGTGTTCCTCTCCGCCTACACCGAATGCGGTGCCTGGTACAACGGCTACTTGCTCTTCGAACAACAATCGCTCGGCAAAAACTTCAGAATCCAGTCCTGTCGAGGCTATGCTGGGAAAGGCATAAAACGCCCCTTTCGGCAGATGACAGACCAAGCCAATCTTGTTCAGCCCGTTGACAATCAGTTTGCGACGTCGATTGTATTGTGCCACCATGTCTTGCACCGAACTTTCGCAACTTTTTAAAGCCTCGAGCGCGCCTTTCTGGCTGGGGGTTGGCGCACATAAAATTGTGTAAGAGTGAATCCGCATCATTGCGGTAAGCACAGGGCTCGGAGCACATGCATAGCCGAGGCGCCAACCGGTCATGGCGTAAGCCTTCGAAAAGCCATTCAACAAAATTGTTCGATCGCGAGCATCCGCTAAAGAAGAGACGCAGGTGTGGGGCTCATCATAAGTCAGCCGATCGTAGATTTCGTCACTGACGATGAACCAATTTTTTTTCTTTGCCAGCTTTGCAATTTTTTCTAATTCGTCGCGGGGCATCGTTGCCCCCGTCGGATTCGATGGATAGCCAAGTAAGATTGCCTTCGTTCGCGGAGTCGATGCCGCAAGCAGTTGGTCGGCAGTGATTTGAAAATTGTTCGCCGCGGTCGTGGCAATACCGACGGGTGTGCCTCCGGCGAGAGACACGCACGGTTTGTATGAAACATAGCAAGGCTCTGGAACGAGTACTTCGTCAAAGGGATCGAGGATCGTTCGCATCGCCAGGTCCATGCCTTCAGATACGCCGACGGTTACGAGAATCTCGTCTTCCGGTTTATAACGAACTCCATACATTCTCTGGAGATGGAGGCTCAATTGTTTGCGCAGTTCCAACATGCCATAGTTGGATGTGTAGGTCGTATTTCCGCGCTCGAGTGAATAGATTGCAGCCTCGCGCACTGCCCATGGTGTGACGAAATCTGGCTCGCCGACGCCTAGCGAGATTACATCTTTCATTTGGGCTGCGATGTCGAAAAATTTTCGAATGCCAGATGCCGGCAAATCTTGCGCGATCTTGGCTAATGGTGGGGAATGTGTTTCGTCTTGCATAGCCTTAAGGTGTGACTACGAGTCGCTCATCCTCTTCTTCGTCAATAAAAATGTCGTGGTCTTCTTTATAACGTTTGAGCAGAAAATGAGTGTCGGTGCCCATGACTCCGTCGATACAGGCGAGCTTTTCGGCGACGAAGCGCCCTAACTCGCGAATATTCTCGCCCTGCACGACCACTCGCAAATCGCTGCCACCGGAGACAAGCCACACACTGCGCACTTCTGGAAAGCGATAGATTCTTTCGGCGACTGCATCGAACCCGACGTCTCTTGCCGGTTGCACCCTGACGTCGATGAAGGCTAAAACGTGTTCAATTCCGGTTTTTTCCCAGTCGACAATTGTTTTGTAGCGCTTGATTACACCACGTTTTTCATAATCAGCAATACTGGTTTTGACGGCTTCGACTGTGCGCCCGGTGAGTGTGGCTATCTTCTCTGGCGTCGTTCGAGCGTCGGCGGCAAGGATGGAGAGGATTTCGTCTGGTTTGAGGTTTTGCATAAGTGGCTAGTTTAGCACTTCGCCAAGACCAAATTGAACACTTATGAAGACGCGAGCTCGAGTGCTTGATAACCGGCAAGATCTCGACTCGTTCAAATTCTGCGAGGAAAGCGGAGTGCGCGCATCGACGCTACGTCGAGACTGGCCGTCGAGGCTCTCGTCCCCCCAATCTCGATGTCTAGAGCCAAGCCACCGCTGTAAAAGCTTCGTCGTGGCTGCAGACTTAACGCTTTTCCGCTGATTGTGCGGAATAAGTTCCCATTTTGGTCGTTGCTCACGAGCGTCACGGGTACGTCAGCCGTTGGATCGAAAAGAGTCAGCCGAGTTGCTAGTTTGCCTTTACCCAGACCCAGGGCGGCATGCTCGTCGCCTCCATATGCTGGTAATTCACACCAGTTGAGCGGACTGCCGGCTATGGGTTGACCCGCATGCTTGCCACCGCTTATAGTGCTAGTGTGCCTGACATTGTTTCTGAATACGATGATTGGCGAAAAGCCACTTTGGATACTCGTGTCGATCACGGTTTGTGTCTGAGCATCGGACGAAACGCCGACAGGAAAAGGATCGCGCTCGACTGTTTTCCTGGAGATAGTGCCATTCCTGGCAAATTCATAGGAATATATCTCGAGCTGACCAGGATAGAATGAATCGTTGATCATGCTCAGAACGGCGTCGATGCGCGGGCGCAAATGTCCGTTTCTCAGCCAATCGTAAAGATGTTCGGCGAATTGCTGATTGGTTCCCAGTGGCATCTCTGCTTGTGTCTGCAGCATGCGAGCATCTTTGTCGACTGGATAGTCGCCGCCAACGACGTCGTAGGTAATCACCTGACTGTCTCGAAAATTGCCATTGAGAAAGTCATTCCATGATTGCAGACCAGGCACCGGCTCGCCTGAAAATCGCACCGTCATGACGCCGGCCGGACCAGAATCAGGCATCGAAAACGGCTGGCTGCAAGCCATACTTTGCAGTCTAGATAGTGGATTCAACGCTGCCAACGGATTGGCAGAATTTTTCAAAACAAAATTGCATTCCAATTTGATGATCGAGCATATGTGGCTGTCATCCATGGGACGAAACTGGGCGGAACTGACCAAAGACGACGCATTGCCCAAACCGGCGAAAGTAAATGAGCGCTCGCCGACTGGAATATTGGTGAAGGCGTTGTAGCTGCCGTTTCGAACTTGCCCAGCCTTAACCTGTGCCAGCTTTTCGGGCTGAGGCACTGCGATTGTTGTGCTGCTGCCGCCGGATAACCATCCGTTTGACATGCGCACCGAGACTAGCTGCACATTTCCCGGTATATTGGCGCGCAAAAACTTGGCTACATCTTTGGCCGGTTCGACTTTAGCGCCTTGAAAGTCTATAGATTTGGAATCATCGCTCAAGCAACACTCTAATTCTTCGTTTATTGCTTTGATAGTTTTTTCCAAATTGCTGCGGTCGGCACCAGCCAGCGAGAACATCGTATCATTGCCGAGTTCTCGAGCAACGATTGTGTTTTGTCGAATGGTGCCAACTAGTGTGTTGATCCCGCTGACAGGTAGAGGTTCTCCGTCTTCAGCGCAAGTAGCACGACCGAGTGGCGGATAGCTGCTCAGTGAAACATAGCCGAAATTGGGATCGTTGAGAACGACGCGGGACAGATCGCTGGCAGCGAGCAAACTAGCCGCTTCGACTGCACTTTGCAGACGTGTTTTATCGACGACATACAAGCCCGTGTCGCTCAAAATCACCAACATTGGCAGCAAAATGAAGGCTACCGTGAGTATAACTATAATCAGCATGCTGCCGGTTTCAGTGCGCCGAGTCCTTGTAATCATGGATTCTCTGGTTGATGTGAAATGGGATGTTGTACTGAGAGGGACGGGTGCGTCACCACATATTTATGGACGCGCGCCACTGGCTTTACTGGTACCACGGGCGCTTTGGGAGCAGGAGTTTTGACGGGTAATTTTGGTGCCGGTGGCGTCTGCGGCGTCAGCGGTGTGGGGCTGCCCAGGTTTGCCACCAAAGTTTGCATCTGCGGAGTCGGTTGACCATTCATCGGTTCGACACTGAACATATAGTTCGCTGGATACCATTGACCAGCAGTCCAATAACTAATCCCTGTCCATGCAGTGGGATTGGCGTGCATGTATTGCATCATTGCGCTTAAGTCAGCTAAAGCGCCAGCTGCCGAGGTCACACCAATCTCACCAAGGAAAGCTGTTTTATGGTTGGCAAGCAACCACGCGGTAAAACCGCTTAATGTGGCCACACTATCTGGGACGCTGAGAAAATCTGGATGTGTGCCCGAACCGTCAGAATCGAGATATTGATGCACTTCGTAGGACCAATTGTTGGCTGGGTCGGTGATATTGATCATGTCGGCTGCATTGAGTTGGACAAAGTTGACCGGATGCTCCCAGTATGTAGAAGGCACCAAAATTAGATTTTTGGCCCCGGTTGCGCGAATTGCATTGATTGCCGCTTGTGCCGACGCCTCCCAAGTCGTGGCAGTCATTGTCGAGCCCACCGGTTCGTTCATAAGTCCAAAAATTACTTTCTGGTTATTGGCGTAGTGGCTTGCCATCTGACTCCAAAAATTGGCAAACATCGAATTCGGCTCGCCACCCGGAACGCCTACTGTGGTGCCATAGTAGGCACCGTAATTGTGCGGGTCCGCGATCACTGACAATCCCGCTGCATTCGCCATAGTAACAACGCTATCGAAGCGCGCTAATTCAGTTGGACTTAAGGGCCCGTTAGCAGTTGGCTGCATTCGTTCCCACGAAAACGGCACTCGGATCACTGTCATATGGTTAGCTGCAAAGAAGCTGATTTCAGTCTGAGATGGATAAATATAATTGGTGCCGTAGACACCAGGGACTGTGGTGTTGTTAAACTCACCGCCGGATATATTTACCCCTTCCAAACCCATGCCTGAAGGTCCCGCAAGTGCAGCAGTGATGCTTGCCAGGAGACATAACCCTAAAGCAATACAGTATTGCGAGAGCGGGCGAGAACAGAGTTGGGGAAAATAATAGGTGCGGCAGCAAATAAATTGATTTGCCATAGGGTTGTTCCTCCTGAACACACTCAGTGCCGTCATTTTTGTGACCTTAAGCTGCGCAAAACAACAGTCGAATCGCTTAAGCAATTCAATGAGAAGGTCACAGTTCAAACCAGGAGTTAAAAGGTATACGCCCGAGCAGCTTTTCCTGGTAACGGTTTTATGGGGAATTTGTTTATCTGCTTGGTAAATGTATGGTGTTTTTGAATGGAAAAGCGTGTGCATCTAGTTATTCCTTGGTATTTGATGGCTGAGCCGAACGACTTTTTGAGAAAGTCGAAGCAATTCGGTTTGGGGGCGCATATCCAGTCTCGATCAATGTGGCGTCAATGAAACGTCAATTTGGGTGAGCATTAAGTGGTGTTGGGCGCTGGCCTAAAAACAAGAGCCGCCCGGGCTCCTGGTTCCCGGACGACTCTATCTTTTTGGTCGCGTCAACACTGGCTCCCGTGCATCAGATCTAATCTGCGTGACGGGCCTAATTTTCTATTGACAGACGACCAGATTTTAATTGAACGCTTTTGTGCGTGGTTCTCTTTCGTTCTTCAATCTTCGATCGTGCACGCGTAAGTAAGACGTCAAAATTTTCGCTGCCCCCGACGTTAGCTGGGGCGGTCGCATCTGAAACCGCGTGGCTATAAGTCCCCGAAATTCGCCGATATCGTTTAAACTCAAAAGCTTACCGATATCGCCGAGATTCAAAAGCTTGCCGATATCGCTTAAACTAAAAAGCTTACCGATATCGCCGAGATTCAAAAGCTTACCGATATCGCCGAGATTCAAAAGCTTGCCGATATCGCCGAGATTCAAAAGCTTACCGATATCGCCGAAATTCAAAAGCTTGCCGATATCGCCAAATTATGGGCTCCACGGTCTAGTCCAGAGGGACGCCCAGCGACTGGGCGCCTGTCGGCGTTCTGAAGGTACGAAATGCGAGCGTCTTAATAGTTTGTTTCGATTCGTGGCCGGGCTCTGTCACCGGCTTGATGCCTGCAGAGCCCATGTAGCCTGCAGCTTCAACCTTTGTCTCAGCAGTTTACCCCGAGAGGGGGATACCCCATGCGCTGGATTACTTGCTTTCCGGAAATCATTACTATTGCCTTCGTGATTCGAACCAGAAGGTGAACCCATGAAGTTAGTGAAAAGTGTCGATTTGGAACGTTTGCACTACGCCGCTACCAAATACAAGATGAACGGGCAGTACGCACTTGCAGAGGAAGCCTACGTCAAGATGATCATGCTGGAAGAGCAGATTTTCGGTGGCGAGACTAGTTCGATCGCGCTTGCCCTCTATAACATGGCTGAGGTCATGATTGCCCAGCATAACTTGAAGGGCGGCAGAGAGTTGTTGAGGAAAGCAGTCGAGATCTGGGAAAAAGCCCATCCTACCGATTACTTGAGCCTTCTTTCTTACACCGAAGCAGTGAGCAAAGTGAAGAAAGACCTGAACAGTGTCGTCACCCTACGCACCAGGCGCGACATCGTGGCAGCGTGACGGCATAACGTGGGTCGCGATTTCTTCACTACCAAAAAACTTGAAGTCATCTGGTTCGCTTGAGATCAGACGCCAGAAGGCGATGAAATAGATGCTCCCCGGCCTCCCGCCGGACCGACAGACGCCCAGCCCCGTAAGCACGAGAATATAAGCCGCGCTGGACGTCTTCACATATGCCCAAATCTTCGTCGTTAACATGTTCTGCAACGGCGATGCTTCGGCGGTTCTTTTCTGTGCAATCGGCGCTCACGTCGTCGAAGTAAAATTCGAAAATAACTCGGCAGCGATCGATTCCGTTTGGCACAACCAGATTAGTGTCCATGTAGCCTTGATAGTGATTGATCATAAAGTTAGGATACTGCCAGAAATAGGAAGCGCGATCTCCCAGGCGCGAGGCAGCAGTCGTGGCATCTGCCGCCGACTCGACTATCGGACTGGATTGCAGACAATAGCGATCCTCGATTTCAATAGCGTACTGTTTCGGGTCGAGAACGCTATTTAAACCTTTGTGCAAGTGCGGCACATGATAGCCACCATCGAGATAATTGTCGACAAAGACTTTCCAGTTGCAATTCAAATCGTAAGTTCGTCTTTCGAAAAACTTCAGTGTAGTTAGATTTAGAGGCGCAACTCTTTCAGTTAAGCGTCCAAGGAATTCCGCGAGGCTTCCGGCAGCGGCATCGAGCGTGATAAAAACAAAATGCTCCCAGGCGTCTACGCGAATCGGTACCAGACCATTTTGCGAACGATCGAAATCGCACACGCCTTCAAATTCTGTCATGGCTTTAAGTGCACCATCCAAACCGTAACTCCAGCCGTGATATGGGCAACGTAAAATATTGGCGACTCCGCACGGTGCAGTCACAACAGCGGCAGCGTGATGACGGCAAACGTTATAAAAAGCGCGCAGTTGATTGTCTTCACTGCGAACAAGCACAATGGGCTCACCAGTTAGTTCAGTCGCGACGAATTGTCCGGGTTCTCTAAGTTGTTCCAGCCGGGCGACCATTTGCCATGTGCGTCCAAAGACGTTTTGCCGCTCGAGATTCGCCAGGCGATTGTCGGTATACCAAGAAGCCGGAATGGTCGATGCCTTTTCCAGCGCATTCTGATCGTTGTATGATCCGATGATTTGATGCAGTGGGACTTCCATGGCGTCTCCGCTCAACTTTAGCTATTTTATTGTTTACGTCCCTGTAAGTTTTGCACTCTCTGCTCAAACAAATTTATATTTTTTACTGTCTCGGGGTCGCCAATTACGATGGTGCCATTGAGATCGCGTACATAATTCGGTTCTCCAGCCGCATTTAGTCCGTATGTGACATTGATGTCCAGCTGATCTTCTCGCTTCGACTCGAAGTAGAGTTTGGCGTCGTTTTCGAGCAACTCTCGGCGTGATTGTGCACCATCGCGGAGGTGTGAAATGGATTCCGCCATCATTTCTAATGGTGATGGAAAATAATCAGAGATAGGTTTGACTGCCGCACGGCTCGCTACTTCTTTATTCGAAAGCAATTTCAACTCAGTGCCGACTTGGCCTGGGTTTATCCCTCCGTGAGAGTTGACTTGAATCCATTCCCCTGGATTTGTTGAAGATGTTTGCCCTATGTGCGCATAATATTCTCCATTTTTACCGCGCAGCATATACTCGTGATTCTTCGCCGTTGAGAAGGATGGATCGACAACCCAGCCGAAAGCCGCGGCGAATTTGTCGCTATTATCTTGGACGTTCCAGCCAATTCGATGTTCGGCATGATGCGCTAGTTCATGTTCGACTGTTTGCTGGATCGAGCGCAGCTCGAAATGGTCGGCTACTTTTGGCATAAGGGCATAGAATGCCGGATCGGAAACCTTATATTTGGCTTCTCTTTCAAGCGATGTCTGGTAGCCCTCGCGGGATGACTTGGAAGTAACGGGAAGAAAATTTGTATAGTCGTAAAGCGTAATTTGCGGATGCTCTTTTTTATTAGTGTATTCGGCATTGGCTACTGCTTCAGGATCGAAGTTTGCCGCAAAAAATTTAATTGGAGCGCTACCGGGCGTGGGCAACGCATCGGGAAACGAGTGTTTCAGTCCTTCCGCGATTCCCGCTAATTGAGGCAGTGAAGGATTTTTGGCGATCAATTGCGGACCAAGAACAATCTCGCGATTTTTTACAGTCAGTGTTCTGCGAATAGCGTCACCCTGTGCGCCGAAAACAACACCATAGTTTTTCTCTATCTCTCTTTTGGCGGACGATTCGCGCTGGTGCAGTTTGGCAACAGCTTCTTTTAACCCCGCGGCACTAGCAGAAGTTTGAAATTGAGTTCCTAAATCTGAGCTGTATAAGAACGAATAATCAAAGGCGCATCCAGATGTGGTCGGCTCTCCAGTCACATACATCGAGTGCGCTATTAAGAAGTTCTCTTTCAGCTTTTCCACAGGTGGACTGGATACGTAGCAGTCTATGACAGCATTTTTAGCGCCTTTGTGCAGCGATAGCAAATTGACGTGATTTGTATCCTTCGCCGCCTTTGGCGAGGTTGTTGCCTGCCTCTTATTTTCTAATTCTTGTGTTCCCATGGCCAGAAGTTACTTCATTCCAACGGTTGAGACCATGGGAATTCTCCCCTAAAATTGATGAGATTTCAGCCGCCGACGATAATTTTCAGGCTGACGCCGCTACATATTTACGAGGATGATAATCCCGCGCCGTGCTCTAATTGTTGTTCGAGAGCCTTAGACCGCCAGGCTGCGGTCGGACTCATTGGTCCGCGTCAAGTTGGTAAAACGACGTTGCTCTGGAAATCGGCGCAGATAGAGCGCTCGCAGCAAAGCAAATAGAACGCGTCGCAGCTTGATTAACCTCTGTGCCAACCATCTTTACGCATTTGAGCGAGATTGTCGAGGGTGGCAATGACCGCGATCTAGATCTCATACAACAATCAGCGTTCACTTTGCAGTCACTCTGGTCGGTTAAACTGCTTAAGAGGAACGAGGGTTAAAGGTTTATGAATGGGGCGATCGTTTGGAAAAAACTGCTCAAGTGGCAATAGTTGGGGCAGGTTTAGCCGGGCTGGTCTGCGCAGCCGAGCTGTCCCGCTGTGGTATCAGTGTGACAATTTTCGACAAAGGGCGCTTCCCCGGTGGTCGATTAGCCTCTCGCATGCGGGACGAAAACAGTTTTGATTACGGCGCTCAGTATTTCACCGCGCGAGACGAAACGTTCAGACAATTTCTTGCAGGTTTCGTTCGCAAAACGGTGGTAGCTAGATGGAACGGTGAGTTCGCACAGATGGTGGACCGGACATCAAAACCCTATAAAGTGGAGCATCCGCGCTACGTCGGCGTGCCAATGATGCGTAGCTTCGCTGAAGAACTTGCCCGTGAGCGGGATATACTTCTATCTCACCGTGTGACGGAAGTTTTGCGCGGGAACGAGAGGTGGACTTTGTCCGGTATGTGCGACCGTGGAGAGAGCACTGAACCATTTAGCCGTGATGGCTTCGACTCAGTAGTGTTAAATATGCCACCGCCGCAGGCAGCGGCATTGTATCCGAATCCAGAGCTTCTCCAATGCAAGCTGCTCCCCTGCTGTGCCTTGCTTATGTCCTTTAATGAACGTTTGAAAGTAGATTTCGATGGTATCAAGCTTGACGATCCAGTGATCTCCTGGGTAGCACGCGACTCCAGTAAGCCCGGGCGCCCCCAAGGAGAAAGGTGGGTCGTTCATGCTACTGCGGAATGGTCACAGAACCATTTCGAAACGAGTTCCGACGAAATTGAAAGGCTCTTGATTGAAAGATTTGCCACTTTACTAAATCTGGATCTGCCAGAAGCAGCTTACTCGAAAACACATAAGTGGAGATTCGCATTGCCTGCCTCCGTGCGTGGGCAGGCCTGCATACTCGATCGCGAACACTCTATTGCCTACTGTGGCGATTGGTGCATAGCGCCGCGAGTCGAGGGGGCTTTTCTTAGTGGACTTGCCGCTGCATCTGCGATAGAAAGATGTCTTGGACTTGAAAGTGCCAGCTTTGCGAGAAGAAGGCAGAGAAATAGCAGTCAAAATTAGCGATTCCTATCATCGCCAGTATCCAAAGTGCAGTCCCTAACGACGCGCATGACATTAACCAGCGTCACGGTGGGGCCGTCCGGCCACAGACTCGTCCTCAGCAATCACTCAACCCGAAACTGGAGAGTACTCGTATGCCTAGTCCTTTCATGTCCGGAACATATGCCAGAAAGTCCAGTGTTGTGTTGTGTCGGCGTAGCCGAAACTAGAAAAAAGAGCCCGTGACTGCAGTGTGCAGGACTTTATGCTCAATAATCGTTGGCCGCAATCGTTGCGCCGCAATTTTTGCGCCTCAATTTTTTGCATATCAGTTTTTGCGGGCGAATTGCACGCAACTGCGAGCAATAGCCAGCTCTTCATTGGTGTGAATTACTAGCGTCCGAATTCTTGCTTCGTCTGCCGAGATATCGCGGTCATCTTTCGTGCTTGCGTTTGCGTCGCGATCAATTTTGACGCCCAGAAAATCTAGCTGAGAGCATATCGCTGCTCGCACTTCGGGCGAATTTTCGCCGATACCGCCGGCGAACGAAATTGTATCCACACCACCCAGTCGAGGCAGCAAAGCACAAATATTGGTCGAAACGCTTTGCACATAGATATCGAACGCCAATTGGGCTCGTTCGTTTCCTCCGTCACTAGCTTTCAAGATTTCTCGCATATCACTCGAGACTCCAGAAATTCCGAGCAAGCCAGAATTTCGATTCAGGATCCTTAACAGCTCATCTGGAGAATAAGCTTTGTCCTGAATCAGATGAATAATGATCCCCGGATCGATTGAGCCGCTGCGTGCGCCCATGACGAGTCCTTCGAGCGGAGTGTAGCCCATCGTCGTCATGACCGAGGCACCGTTTTTGATGGCACAAATCGAGCCGCCATTGCCCAAGTGACAGTTGAGAATTCTCAGTTGACTCGGTTCCTTGCCCAATATCTCAGATGCACGTTCTGCGCAATATTGGTGACTGATACCGTGAAACCCGTAGCGGCGAATACCGTCTTTTTCGAACCAGTCGTATGGTCCGGCGTAGACGATTGAGGACAGTGGCATCGTGTGATGGTACGCGGTGTCAAACACAGCAACCTCCGGAACTTGAGTGAAGTGCTGCCGCGCAACTTGAATGCCATTTAGGTTTGCTTCTTCGTGGGCTGGTGCCAGTGCGATTAGATTTCTCAAGTCAGCGATCACTTCAAAAATTGCGTCTTCCGCAAAATCCGGCAGTACGTTGCGACACAGCCCGCGATCGCCGTCGGCAATCCAGTTGTTGGCTGCAGCCATGGCTCCAATATACATCCCGGGAACTTGTAGCAACAAATTCATCGCCGCCCCGCGCTTCTCCACGGCGAGCGAGGGGCCTACCGCTCCCGCACTCAGAAGTATGCGCGACACCTCAAAAGTTCCCGTCTGTTCGATGAGCTTTGTCGCGA
>CAJCHQ010000667.1 GCA_903970295.1 Bryobacterales bacterium | reverse complement strand
TCAAGTAAACGACCGGCTTTTTTCTTGTTGCTCCCACCCCACTGCTTGAAGAAAAAGCCAACGCCGCAAGCAAGACACTGATCGCGAATAGATGTCACCCAGTCCTCCTGCATCGGGCGAGGACGGCGACCGGATTCACCGCCAACAATGACCCAATCGATGTCAGAGAGATTGAGATTCGGCATCGGACCAAGCAAAGGCTCGATCGACAGAAACTTAGTTCGCGCGTGGGTTAAACGCAGGCAATCGATGCGAGATAAATTGTCTTCGTTCTCTACGCTCACACCCATCCAGATGTTATCCGACCAGGGCAGGCGTGAATCCAATTCCAGAAGTCGCTCGTGGCGCTTGGTCAAAATCTGAAACTGGTGCCAATGCGCTTCACGCATGGCTGCAAACACTTGGAGAATATATTCTACAGGTACGTCTTTGTGAAACAAATCACTCATCGAGTTGACGAAAATGCGTTTCGGCCTTTTCCAAGTCATCGGCAACTGCAGCCGGTTTGGCCAGAGCTTCAGATCAAAGCCCTGCTCGTACGGATGCCCAGGCACGCCACGAAATCTCTCCGCAAAAGTTTCGGCATAGCAATTGGCGCACCCAGCGCTGATTTTCGTGCAACCAGTGACAGGGTTCCAGGTGGCATCGGTCCATTCGATCTCTGAATTCACTGCCATGCGAAACACTGCCCCTGATTGATGCCCGATCGCATTCTAACTCGTTAATCTCGAGTTGGGTGCAGCGGCATGCTAAGCTGAAAGCAAGGGTCGGTTGAGAAAACCCTTGAGCAAAGCTGAAAATTGCTTTTACCCAGATCATTCAAATCTGAACTGTTAAACCAACACTTCCTCAACTGTTGGTTTGGTCAAAGCTGAAAAACGAGTCACAGAGCAGGCTTCAGATTCTAATTAAGAGATGTTTGTTATCTTCGACAACAATCAATCAAGAAGTCGAGACAACCACTAATGTATTTAAATTGGTGCACGGCCTGCTGATTCACTGCAAAACCGGCATCTGTTTATGCAAGTCGCTTGCCAAGAGGTTCATAACATGTTTCAGCAATTAGTAAAAACGTTCTTCATCGGTCAAATCGCTTTCGAACAAGCAACCGAGGCATCCAAAAAAACCCTGGAGAAAGCTCGCGAAAGAGCTCAGGAATATAAGCAAAAGGCTCAAGAGTTCAAAGATGTAGAACTCAAAAGCAAACTCGAGACCGGCTTCAAAGAAAAAATTGCCGGATTGAGACACTCCTATTCGCCATTCGAAAAAGCATGCGAGAACCTCTCCAAATTGCTCACCGAAACCAGCGAAATCAAGAACCAATTGGTCACAATTGAGTCCAAATAGGCGCTAAGCCCGCACCTTCTCGTTGCAGGCAAGATTTGCATAAGCTCGAAAAGATTTAGGCCATTCCCGCATGGGAATAGCCTATTCCGTTGCAAGATTATTCAATTCAGTTCAGTTCAATTCAGGATTGAGACTGCGCAGATCTTGCTCGTCTGAATTCAACCAACCTACATACTCGTAGAAAAGAACATCTTCCTTCGGCGCAGCCAGATTCATCTGATAGGCGTGTTTGACGAAGCATACAGTGCGTTCTTGTTCGACTATGTCGTCGACCATCAAAAGAGGCTGTCCAGCCGTCAACACCGTCAAGCCATCCAGGGGACCGCCTGCCATCAATGCACTGTACATGGCGTCGCGACGTTTCTTGCGAGATTTTTTCATGGACTCCACTCGTTCGTCAGGGGTACGAAGTCTCCATTCAAGCGATCAAATTTCATACTACTCAACTTTTATGGGAACTCCAGCAGAATTTACTTCTTTCCGGTATCCGATCGATATACAGCTTTCAAAACGCCGTTCAGTACCTGCTTAGACAGCTATTAGATCTGGCTAATGGTCGGACGATGCCAACCTAGGTCAGTTCCCATGGTGGCTTGCGGCCGATAAAAGACAGCTGGCTATTTATGCACTCATACTCGGCTTTTGCTTGACACCTGACGTAAGTGCCATCGGGAAGCATCTCACGCGACTTGACGTGGTCTGCCATATAAGTGTTGAGAATGTCGTCACGCACATAGGCAGCCAGGCGTGGATCGCGAATCGGGAACATGACCTCGACCCGACGGTAGAGGTTGCGAGGCATCAGGTCGGCACTGCCGAGGTAGACCTCTTCTTTGCCACCATTGCGGAAGTAATAAATGCGGCTGTGTTCGAGAAATCTGCCCACGATGCTGCGCACAATAATATTTTCGCTCACGCCCGGAATGCCAGGTCTCAGACAACAGGCGCCGCGCACGATCAAATCGACCTTGACCCCGGCTCGGGATGCCTCATACAGCAGCTGAATCATGCCCGGGTCGACAATTGCATTGAGCTTGAAAATCAGGTGTCCGCTGTTTCCTTCTTTATGATTTTCAATCTCACGCCGAATACAAAATTCGATTTGCTCGCGCAAGTTAATGGGGGCCACAAGCAATTTCCGATAATCTTTCTTGGCGGAATAGCCGGTCAAATAATTGAAGAGGTCAGTCACATCCGAACCGATTTCGTCATCACAGGTGAACAAACCAAGATCGGTGTAAAGATGCGCCGTCACTGGATTGTAGTTCCCAGTGCCAAGGTGCACGTAACGTCTAATCGCTTCACCTTCACGGCGAACAACAAGGGCGACTTTAGAGTGAATTTTAAGTCCCAGCAATCCATAGACGACATGGACTCCTTCTTTTTCCAGAGCCTTCGCCCATTCAATATTGCTCTCTTCGTCGAAACGAGCCTTCAGTTCTACCAAAACGGCAACTTGCTTCCCATGTCGCATGGCGTCGAGCAATGCCTCGACGACTGGCGAGTTTCGACCGACTCTGTAGAGAGTCATTTTGATCGCGAGCACATTCGGATCACGAGCGGCGAGATTGAGGAAATTAACAACGGGCGCAAACGAATCAAAAGGATGATGGAGAAGAATGTCGCGCTTTCTGATCGCGGCAAAGGCATCTTCTTCGGCGGTGTCGGGATTCAAAACTGAAGGGAACATCGGCAAGAACGGGGGATCTTTCAACTCCGCGCGATCTAAGGCGAAAATATGTTTTAGATTGCTGAGCGGGAATCGACCTTGCACGCGATAAACATCTACCGGTTCGATCTCGAGGTTGCTAGTCAGAATCTCCAGGAGAGGCTCTGGCATACCGAGGTCCACCGTCAGCCTGACGACGTCTCCGAAGCGCCTCTGACGAATGCCTTGCTCGGTCGTTTCTAGAAGATCTTCTGCTTCCCACTCTTGAATTTCCAATTCGCCATCGCGCGTTACGTGGAATGGATGGGACTCGAGAACAGTCATACCTGGAAACAAGACGTCGAGATTGGCGCGAATCAAATCATCTAACCAGATGAAAGACTCTTGCCTAATCAAAAGCGATTGTTTGGCCGTACTCAGCTCTGGCCGGTCGACTGCAATTAGTTGGGGAAGAGTGTCTGGAATTTTTACGCGGGCAAAACGTTCTTCCCCTTTGTTGTCCAAAATCAGGATCGCTTCGTTCAAACTGAGGTTCGAAATATGCGGAAAAGGATGGCCAGGGTCGAAAGCCAATGGAGTCAAAACTGGAAAGATACTCTGCAGAAAATACGCCTGCACTTGAGTGCGCTGTTCAGCACTCAGTTCCTCGTAGCGATAAATATGAATGTTGGCTTGCTGCAAAGCCGGCATTAAAGAGTTGACCAGGCAGTCGTGAGCTGACTCGAGCAGCTCTTTGACTTCGACGCGAACTGATTCCAGCTGCTCGATAGGCGTCAACCCGTCCGGACCGACAGCGGCAATACCCGATTCCAGCTGACGCTTCAAACCAGCAACTCTGACCATGAAAAATTCCTCGATATTCGAACCGACAATCGAGAGGAATTTAAATCGTTCTAGAAGCGGATTAGCCTCGTCCCGAGCTTCTTCCAGCACCCGCCTCTGAAAGGCCAGCAGACTGAGCTCTCGGTTGATGTAGAGAGAAGTATCTTCGAGAGACTGGATTTCGCCCGTCTGGCCAGCGTCCGGAAGCGCAAAATCCAGGGTCTTGCGACTCCGGGTTTCATTGCTTGCCGATTCTTCCGGCTCGTCCGTGCCGTCCAGTTTTTCTCGGGTTTTTGACGACGTCATCTTTTAATTGTAATCGAAGTGTCAGGTGGCGGAGGCAAAACACTTCTTGACTTTCCCGTCGCGGAACCCGCCCCAAAGCACGTATGGCTGCGCCTGTGCAGCTTTCGCTCATTTCGTTTCATTGCGACGCTTTTTATCTGGGAAAACTCACCGATATCGGTGAGATTTCGACAAAACAGGTAGAAGCCAAGAAAATCGACCCCATGCTATTGCCGATTTCGGGCGATTCAAGGGCAAATTGACGCCGAGAATTAAGTTGCAAAGCGGGTATCTTCGTGTCATGATTCTATGTGCCTCTTTGGGTCCCCGATCCCATATCATTACTAACCATGTCAGAGTTACCGATTGACGATGATTACTCTTTGCTGGAACATGAGACCGGCGCTATTCCAGCTCGCCTGCAGTTCATCCCAGATGCACCGAGCGAAGAAGCTATGCTCCGATTGCGCCTGGCACTTTTAGAAGCAAAAATGGCTCGCGAAAAAGTGCAAACAGACTTTAGCGAGCGCGTCGATGTGGAACACCACACCTGGCGTAAGCAAAAAAATGATATGCGCTATCTGAGGGACGTCAATGGCATTTTGTTGGTGGTCGCGGCACTCAGTATCTTGTTGCTCATGGCCGTGGTCGCTTACATGTACCTTTAAATTGCCCATGTTTGTCGCACCCAAAGTCGGTGAGGCGTGTCGCGCTGAAGAGACTAGCGTGATCAGTTGAGGAGCAATCACATGTTGATTTACGAAGTGAATATCGAAGTAGACGAATCGATCAACTATAAAGTCGCCGGCTGGTTAACTGAACACATCTCGAAAATGCTCGAATATAAAGGCTTCAAGGCCGCTCAGTGGTTCTTCAGACTGCCTGAGGATGAAGACCGTAAACCTGATGGCAAGACACTATGGTCAATCCAATACTTGGTAGAGAACAAAGAACTGCTGCAAGATTACTTGCAAAATCATGCGCAAAAAAATCACCAGGAAGCAATCGATCAGTTCGGAGATAAGTTCTCTGCTACACGTCGCGTTCTCAATTTGTTGAGTGTTCTCGGATCTCCCTATGACGAGCCCGAATCAGCCAGCAGTAGCACTTAAATAACACCAGCCATCAATACGATCAAACAAAAATTTAACCGGGCAAGCCAGTGTCTTTTCGGCGAATCAAGCTGAAAGCTAAACCTAAAGCACAAAAGGCGCCCGCTAAAAGCGACCAGGCCGCAAGCCAGTCATGCCCGATGAGCAGTCCAGAAATAAGCGGCGAGATAATTTGCGCCAGCGACATCAAAGACTGCGTTACACCAAGGACGGCACCTTGCTCAGAGCGGGGAGCGTACTTTGTGATTACGCTGGTCAGCACGGGACGGGCCATGCTGCCGCCGAATGACGAAAAGGTGCACGAGATCGCTAAGCCAATGATACCGTGAGTGAAGGCAAGCATTCCATAACCGATCATCAGAGAGAGCAGGCTGATTTGCACTGTTCTGTGATCGCCCAATTTCTTAGTCAAAGGGCCGGTCAGAGTTGCCGGCAAAATTATTCCTAGAAAACCTACGTACGACAGAACATATCCAACCTGGCGCACACCGAAGTGGTATTCGGGCAAATGAGAATATTGCCGCTCAGCAAACAGAGCAAAGCCAGACGTAAAGACAGCAAATGCAAAGGAATAGAGAAGCCACTGATAGAGCGATTCGGCCAGAAACGGTTGTCGAAAAAATTTGCCGTAAATTGATAGGTCAAACAGCTTGGATGAATTTCTTCGATGTTCATCTTTTAAGTGTTTGGCTTTCGACGGCATAAACAAAAAGGTAAAAAGAATGCTGACTAGAGATAAAGCTGCGGCTACGTAAATTGGATACTGATAGTTGAATTGGGATAAGTAACCCGAAATTGCCGGTCCGATAAAAAAACCGATGCCAAAGGCCATACCGAGATAACCAAAAGATTTAGCTCGTTCTTCCGGCTCCGTAGTATCTGAGATGTGCGCTTGTATCAGAGATACATTGCCGGCGGTGATACCATCAATGATGCGCGATAAAAAAACGAACCAAATGTTCGGTGCTATCGCCAAAATGACAAAGCCGATGAATGTGCCCAGCTGACTGATGACGAGCAGAGGTTTGCGGCCAAGAACATCTGAAAGCTTTCCCAGTATCGGGCCACCGACAAGTTGGCACAATGCGAACACGGATACAAGCAAACCAACGACGAATGGAGTAGCACCGTACTTTTCAGCATAGAACGGCAACAAGGGAATGATTATGGTCATCCCGAGAAAATCGACCAGCGAAATCGTAAAAGCGGGCAGAAGCGCTCGATTCTTACCCGAACTAGGCAGCTTGTCCAAATTCTGAGTTTCTTGCAGCATTGCTTCAGTTTCCCACTAATTCGCTCTCGTCGCTAGTCAGCAAGGGATGAGAATTCGACTGCTTTATAATCTGAACGGCCAATTGCATAAATCTTATGAATAATATCTATCCAAAGTTTTTCCATCACTTATTGATCGCGACGGTCATACTCAGCGGGCTTCCGCAAAATCTCTTCGTGCAGGTCTATGCCCAGAGAAGTGGTCAAGTCGGATCTGTGCCAGTCTCTGCCCGTGCAAACAGTCAAACCGAACGAGACAATAAATTACTCATAGAGAAACGATTCAAAGATCCGCCAGGTTGGCGCTGGGGGAAATTCACCAATAGCGATAATGCTCAAATTCGATACGGTCACGTCGATGCCGCAAAAGCTAAAGGCACAATTGTGCTGGTGACTGGTTTCACCGAATTTGCCGAGGTCTATTACGAATCGATCACCGATTTCGTCAGTCACGGCTATAGCGTCTGGGAGATGGATTGGCGCGGCGAAGGCGGATCAGATCGATATCTGATCGATCGCGAACGTGCATACTCGCTCGGTTTCGCGCAAGATGTCGGCGATCTCGACCAATTCGTCAGTACAATCGTGCCCAGAAAAGTCAAACCGATCATTCTAGTGGCACACTCTCTCGGCAGTAATATCGCCCTTAGATATCTGCACGATCACAAACACACATTCGATTTAGCGATCCTTTCTGCACCGGCTCTGACAGTACCAAAGCAAGATCTGCTTGCGGTGAGAATAATGTCCTGGCTCCAAGTCCTCATAGGCCACGGCACAGAATACGCAGACAATCAAGGCAACTGGGCAGTTACCGAAACCAAAGTATCGAAAATGGCAACCCACTCTCACGATCCGCAACGGGTGCGCTTAGAAGCAGCCTGGGCAAATGCTAATCCCGATCTGCGTTCTGGAGGAGCGACCTGGAAGTGGCTGCAAGAGTATGCCAATTCCTGCCAGATTTTGGCTGATGTCTATTACCTAAAAGCGATTGCCACACCAATTCTAATCGGGTTAGCGTCTGCGGACGTGATTGGAGATACCAAACAAGAGCGGAATGCGAGCCAATTATTACCTAACGCCAGGCTTTTCATCGACGAAGGTGCCAGACATGAGCTTTTTTTAGAAAGCAACGAATATCGCGACCCGTGGATGAAAGCAATATATACATTCATCGACGAGCAACGCAAGTAATCAGCGCTCGAATGTAGGAGAATGACTGCACACTGATCACTAAGTGGATAGATGGCACTTCGAATTTAGGCTGTGGAGAGCATTCTTGACGTCGATCATCAAGCACTTAAAACTTTGTGTCCTGACATTTGCTCTGCTCTTTTCCAGCATTGCAGTGACGCAAGCCGCCTCACCACTAAGCGAACGCTATGATTTCGTTCAAGATGGTGAAATTTCGAAAAACGTTCATCTACCAACGTACGAATGGGTGACGAAGAAAATTCCCCCTGATGGAATGGTACTCGCAATTCATGGATTGACACTACATGGACTTCGTTATGACATTGTCGCCAGAGCTTTTGCCGCCGAAAATGCCCTTGGCTCGTATTACGTACTGGCTCCGGACATGCGCGGCTTTGGGCGCAACCGTAATAGCGATCATACCTTTTGCGAAGGTAAAGACTGCAAAAAGAAAGTCAATTATGAAAAGAGTGTCGGCGATCTAATCGCCATCGCTGAACTGATGCGCAAAAGATATCCAGATGTGCCCTTGTATTTGATGGGAGAAAGTTTGGGCTCTTCCATGTGCCTGGCTGTAGCAGCTAAGCGTCCAGATCTGGTCGACGGACTTGTGATGTCGGCGCCTGCCGAAACCGTTAATCCACTTATGTATAAAAAGCCCAAAGTCGTCGCTGCCGGGTTATTCGCCTTCTTCATCGATCCAAAATTCAATGTAAAACTCGGAACATTTATCAATGAGCTTGTTTCAAACGACCCAAACATAGTGCGGGAGATGCTGGATGATCCGCTGATACCAAAAAAAATGACACTCGCTGAACTGATCAAGACCGACCGTTTCATCGCCCACACAAATAAATATGCCAAATATGTTAAAACGGACTTGCCGGTATTGATTCTTCAGGGTAGTGAGGACAAATGCGTGGTACCGGATTCGGTGGCAAAGCTAGCAGAGCGCATACCTTCTGCCGATCAAACGATGCGCTGGCTGCATGCTCATGGGCATTTGCTCCTCGAGACAGCTTTCTTGCGCCCGGCGACGGTAGATGCGATCACAGACTGGTTCGATTCTCACAAGCCAGCGCACAAAGAAGAGCTTGTAAAAATACGCCAGGACATAAGAGACCTCGGCGGCAAAATGCCAGACTGACAGAGCGTCGATTCTCGGCTGACACAGCCTCGATGCCCGACTGACAAAATCAATGTTGCATTGCCTTAAGCCAGGGTGACCTGCTCGTACTTCAGTACGCGCAGATCTGGACAATAACGAAAATTATGCACTCCAGGCATCTGCTGATAGACTTCGACCCCATCAGTCATATGCTTCTCTTGCTTGACTATCAGCTCTCGCAATTGCGAAATATTGAGAATGTATCTAAAGTCAAGTCCGTTGATCGACCTCAGTCTCGCATCCTCTATCACGATCAAATCGCCCTTTTCACTGCGCCCGACGACCTTAAACCTCGGCTGTGGTTGCGTGGCCGGATTTGCTGTAGATTCGCATTTGAGCGCAACAAAATCGCCCACGTTAATTTGAGGAGAGAGGTTTGGTTGTGCGACTGGGCGAAAATTTAGATTAGACTCTTGTTCCGATCTGGGGTCGGAGACGATCGGCAATTGGGTCTGGACCCTATTTATTGGTGAAAACATATCAGTCATGGTGTCCCGCCTCGCTGAAGAGAGAGGGTTCTATTT
>CAJCHQ010000666.1 GCA_903970295.1 Bryobacterales bacterium | reverse complement strand
CGGGGTCTTTCATGTCGAACACATTTCAATGGCAACCGATGATCAAGTTCCAAGGAAAGGTGTTTAGTCCCACGGGTAATGGAAAAGTCGCACCAATCAGCCCCGGCGATATTGCGGCAGTGGCAGCAGTGGCTTTAACGGATGGAAATCATGAGGGCAAGATCTACACTTTAACAGGACCCGAACTTCTTGATGCTCACGAGCAGGTTGCAATTCTTTCTGATGCGATCGGCAAACCGATTGAGTGCGTCGACGTCCCAGTCAGCGCTGCCGCAGAGCAAATGACGAAGAATGGCTTACCGAGCTTCCTGATCGACGGATTGTCCGTGATGTGGGACGGCATCAAACGAGGAGAGGCTGCTGTTCAGACCAAAGATCTGGAACGCTTAACCGGCAGCAAGGGTGAATCCTTCAAGCAGTGGTGCTCGGATCATCGAACCGAGTTTCTCAATTAAAGTTTTGGTGACACCTCGGCCCTCGCCGCCCACTGCGGTCACTCCTCAAGTTTGTCTTGTGCTTTCAGTACTTCAAGGCATTCTTGAGGAAGTTTGTTGAGCGGATAGCTCACCTTACTGTCGTCTTCGTCGGGGGTCGGCACTGCTGTTTTGGCTAACCACTCAGTTATTTCGGCACCACTGCCATCACCTTCGGGTGGTGGTTCTTGCTCAGTGCAGGCTTCATTTGCAGGGCAATGCAATCGCACGTGAATATGATCGTCGTGTCCCCACCAGGGACGCAATCTTCGCAACCATTCGGTGTCTTTGCCGCCAGGGTCTTTGGCCAAGACTAGCGCCTGTTTAATTGCCGGTGCTACGAAGATACGGGCAACGTTGGGATCCTGAGCGGCATCGCGCACGAATTGAGCACGCTGAGCATTCCAAACTGAGGGATTTAACTGATTCGTTCCTGACTTGAGCACCGATGACGGTGTCATAGTCTTTCTTTCCTCGGCATTAAGAATATGGTTTGGCATAGGATCGATCCAGATGTCGACATCAATGCCAGTTTGGTGTGAGGCATGACCGCTTGCCATCGGCCCGCCGCGTGGCTGACTCATATCACCGATCAGTAGACCATTCCAGCCATGCTCATGTGCTCGCTGGGCGAAAGACTCTATATATTTAATCAGGGTTGGATGACCCCAACGTCTATTCCTTTCGATGTGCATGACTTGCCAGTATTGTCCGTCGATTGGTAAACCGACCGCCCCCGCGATGCATCCGCAAGATGGCGTTTTACTAATTGATTTTGTCGGTTGAGCGGAAGGATATTTAATTGCGCCGAATAAATCTTTTGCGTTCTCGGCTTTAATTGGATCAGCTTCAGCTGATGACACTAGCGCAGACAAAATACCGACGAAAACTACTAGCCGAGAAAGTATTGCCCGAGAAAGTGCTACCCGAGAAAGTGCGATGACAGATCTGATTGAAACAATGCGATGCATAAATATGTTGGACCGAAGTCCGCATATCTTAGTGTATTTTCAACCACATGATGCCTGTCTCGTTCCCTTTGTGATTGGCCATAAGGCGAATATTTCGCCTTTATTGCTTCTTGGTGTTTGCCGAATACAAAGCATGGCTGAGAAATTTGTACGTCGTCAGGGAAGAACAGTTGCCGATCATTGATGCTACGGGCTCACCTTGATCGTCCACGACGACAAGCGTCGGCAGTGCGAATATCCGATATTTCTTGTACAGTTGCGTCACTAGTGCCGGATTAGTCCCTTGTTCCTTCTGCCAGTCCTTGATTCGGATCGGCATAAAATGGGCGTCAATGATTTGGGCTATCTGTGGATTATTGAGAGATGACGACTCCATTTTCTTGCAGGGGTCGGACCAATCGGCTGCAAACTCGCACAGCACGTACTTCTTTTCGGATTTACCTTTGGCGATTAGCTTCGTTAATTCGGCTGGAATAGCTTCCAGAGGCTGCGCTATTGCTGCCTGAGGCAGCTTTGGCTCGTCATTTGATTGCCTGTTTACTTGTGGTAGATCAGCGGGCATTGTTTGCCATCCGAGCTGACTTGCCGTCGGAGCATCGGCGTGAGTAGCAGCAAGTGCGCTTGATCCGAGGTCAAAAATACGGACTGATAATAAAATCACGGTGGCGACCAGCAAAGCTTTCGGCATACTCGACACAGATTTGTCTTTAGTTTGTTCCATAAAAGAACTCCCTGCGATTGGTGACATGAATTGCGACGGTCAAATAGAGCATTACAGCCGAGGCGTAGGCGACAATTGGCAATATCGAGAAGTGAGCTGATGTGGTCAAGTCATAGACGTTGATTGTCGGCAAAATCAAATCTGCTATGTATTGCGAAAAACTGAGCATCATTTTGGTCGACTCGATCGACAGGTCTTGAACCGCGCCACCGCCGCTGCTAGCGATACTAACTGGTGGAATGGTTTGACCGCTCATCCAGATGTAGAAGGCGAGAATGGACACCACTTGGAAAATCTGGTTGCGATTAAGCATAGTCAAAACCATTGCCGCCGCGATTAAACCGGCGTCAGTGATGCGCTCCAACATCATGCAGAGCGCTCCCTGCAAGCTTACAGTTTCGCCGAAGAACAAACCGACAGCGATCAAAATCAAATTTTGCAAGGCGGCCAACCCGCCGCCAATGATTGTCATCACCACCCATTTGCTGATTACATATTCAGATCTACTGATCGGGC
>CAJCHQ010000665.1 GCA_903970295.1 Bryobacterales bacterium | reverse complement strand
CCACGACAATATTTTCGCGGTCGTCTTTAATTCGATTATTTCGATAACAGCTGTCGGGTGGCCCGCGCTCAATGGCGTTACGCCAAAAAGAATGTGGCTGGCATGGGCCTCCATTTTATTCTGTTCTACTTGGCCTGCGCCGGCTTGCGTGGCGACTCGATGTACCAGCTAATTAATGCCGAAAGGAGCAAGACTTGGTGGATTACAACACGCTGCAGAAGTGTATCCCAGTGTCCGCTGTTGGCGAGAAATTCACCTAGCAAACTGATACCGCTGACCGCCGCTAAAGCTTGATACATATTTACTTTTAAGCCCACGCTGGTGAATTTCTTCACAAGTTCGGGCGGTGCTTCGCCACCAAGATAAAGAGGTCGAATATAAGTGTTGTAATTTCCCATCGCTGTCTGGCAGACAACTGTGGAGACCATAAAATATTCAACTAAATCCATAATTTCTAAATAAGGCGAACCATGCGCCAATCCACGTAAAACCTTGAATAGGTCGACAAAAAACACTACATTGAGCGCAATCAAAACTATTCCCAATCCGAATACGTAGGGCAAAAGCAGAAGCGGAAAATAGGCAATGATTGCATCAACGCTTCGCCAAAATCCTTTTGGCGCCGTAGCACCGCATGGGTCTGAGTCATTTGTAGTCGGCATCACTGCACCTGGGCAAAATTGAAGCAAGTCTCTCACAACATGGCTTTGTCAAGAATAGCATTTATGCTTATGAAATCACGGATTGCTGCTTTTAAACGTTTGACTGCCCTTGGCTATCTCCTCTGTATTCGGCGCTAATGCCACCTCCGTGCGCGCGGACAATCTTTTCGCATAAACGGAGTCCGAGTCCACTACCAGGTACAAAAGTGGGACTGCCACCACGCCAGAATTTTTTGGATAAGAAACGAGCATCCTTTCTAACAATGCCCTGCCCGCGATCTTTGAAGACTATTCTGACGCTATCGCCCACGCGTTGTTCACGCATTGTTCACTATCTTCAGTCTATTCTGCAAACATGTGCGAAGTGTTTTTAAATTGAATGGGTTGAGAAAAGTTGTCTTACGCCAAGCATCGATTGCTCTTGGGCATTTCCAACGTCGGAACTATTGTAGTTTTGACTTTGTTTTTTTTGGCGAGCCGTTTACCCGATCGCTACTTTCCTGCGCAAGCTTTCGGTTTGGAGACCATCTTTCAACTCATTGCAATTCAATTTTGCTATGTGTTGATAAGCGCGCCGTTCGACTTAGTGGGAGGCTTGGTGCTACCTAATTTGCATGCGCGAGGCAATTGGCAAATCGGCGAGGTCTTGCCGAAGTGGTTAAGAGCAGTCGCTTTGCAGGTGGTTACCTTCGTCAGCTTTGGCATTTCTCTAATACTGGTGGAAGTGAGCTATGGATTACTTGGCGGGCTTTGTCTTTTTCTTGCCTATCTTGTTTTCATAACAGTTTTTCAATTGAGCTTTTTGCAATTTGTCGCATCCGGAATTCAAACGAACGAAAAAAATTATCGAGATGCTCCTCTTGATGTAGATGTAACGCAAGGTCGAGTGCGACTTCATCGCTCATTAGATAGCGGTTTTTCCGGAGGCATAGCAGGACTTCCGGGATTTGAAAAAATAATCATTCCGACTGAATGGGTCGAAAACTTGCCCAAAGCCGTCCTGAGAACCGAACTTTTTCGGCGACTGGCAGCGATTTCCACAGGAAGTAGAACAAGAGGCGTTCTGATCGCCTTCGCCTGGAATTTAGTCGGCTTTTTCATTTGCCATACTTTCGTCGGCGGCACCGTCAACAGCGTTGCTAAATTTGCGGATTTGGTTTTGATTTTTACGCTCTGGTGTTTCATCGGACTGCTAATATTGCCGACCATTAGTAGAGCTGGTGTCATTGAGGTCGACCATTACGTACTCGAACACAACGCGACCATGGAAAATTTGATTGCAACTATGCGTTCCCTAGACCGTTTACAGGAAGATGAACCGTCCCGCAATGATGCCGTCGAGGCTATTTTTCATCCCATTCCCTGCGTGGACAATCGTATAAGCTCTTTGGCAAGCAGCAAAAGTGCGCCGATCGGAGCCTGGTATGCAGCCAGATTTTCAATTTATTTATCAGGATGCTTGAGCCTTCTCTCCAGAGCCGTCCATTGCAACTGCGGTCTGCCCGAACGTTGGATTTTACTTCCCGCTGACTAAATCGAAGCGACTGAAACCGGCTGATTGAAAGTGGGGCACCGAGCAGCAGTCTAGAGAATAGACTCAACTCGGCTCCTCTTCCGAAAATTGCAACTCTCCGCTCTCCGGTCTCGAAAAGCCCTTCTAGGTTGTGCTTTTTCGTCGTTCCAAAAGATCCGCACCCAAATCAATATCGGCGTCGATCCGTTGGGCGGAGCTGGAGTCCACTATTGGGTGCCTATAGCTGAGCGCTACGGCTTAAACTTGCCGTTTCGTACCTTTTGCAGCACCGCCCGCAATGGCTGCCCGAAGCGGCAATCGGCAAAACTGTAGTCAGCAGTCAAATGATCGATCGGGTGACAGCGAAACTCGGACGAAAACTTTTTGAAGTGCCTGTTGGATTTAAGTGGTTTGTGGACGGACTTTTCAGCGGTTCAGTCTGTTTTGGCGGCGAAGAAAGTGCTGGTGCCTCTTTCTCTCGTCTAGACGGCAGCGTGTGGACGACAGATAAAGATGGCATAGTGCCGGCTTTACTGGCGGCCGAGATCACATCCAGAATGGATCGTGATCCAGGCGTTATCTATCAAGAAGCTGCGCGCGAATTTGGCGAACCTGTATATGACCGAGTTGAAGCGCCGGCGACTGCCGGTACAAAAAAAGATACTAGCCCGATTATCTGCCAAGCAAATTCAGACAACCACCTTGGCGGGTGAGAAAATCGAGAACATCCTCACCAATGCTCCGGGTAACGGAGAGGCCATTGGCGGGGTCAAGGTGTCATCAGCTAGCGGATGGTTCGCTGCGCGGCCATCAGGCACAGAGAGCATCTACAAAATCTATGCCGAAAGTTTCCTGGGCCAGGAACATCTGAAAAAAATTCTGGGAGAAGCGCAAGCTATGGTTGACGGGGCCCTGACCCATTCAATGTCGTAGATATGTTCTGACCTATGCCCATGCCTGCTATTTCATGGCTGTCATTGTCGGCGCCGTCGTAAACTG
Organism: Bryobacterales bacterium; assembly: GCA_903970295.1. Next base: position 1,456 of record CAJCHQ010000665.1, on the reverse strand, counting down.
ATATTGTTAAATTAACCGCAGACAAAGCTGAAGGTCTTCGAGTTGTGTCTGGTTTGAAAGAGTTACCTGAAGTTTTCGTGTTTATCGCTTTTGTCGGCACCGTCACGACCATCTTTTCGTGGTCGCTTTTAATTCTGTTTCGGCTTCTCATCAGATCTGCTAAGAAAACCAAAACCACTGTGACCGGTCGGGAGAAAACTGTATTAGCATTTGGAACGATCGGGTTTTTGTGCGTGTTATATGGTTGGTTAATTGAGCCGTACTGGCTTTCGATAGAGAATGTCAGGCTCGAAAGTACTAAGTTACACAGGGGGCAATCAGTCCGAATTGCTCACATATCCGACTTACATTGCGATCCTGAGAAGAGACTCGAGGATAGGCTTCCCAAAGCAATTTCAGAACAGCATCCAGATCTAATCGTTTTCACCGGCGATGCGATCAATTCCCCAGAAGGACTTCAGAATTTCCGCGAATGCCTGAAGGAAATAGCAACAGTGGCCCCGACTTTCGTAGTTAAGGGCAACTGGGACAGTTGGTATTTCAAGGACCTTGACAGATTTGGTGGTACGGGAGCAAAAGAACTGACGGCACAGGCTTCACCGTTGCGAGTACGCGGCAGCACAATTTGGATTGGCGGATTACCGGTCGGCTCCAAAACCTCTATCAAGGACGCTATGGCTCCAGCTCCTGCCAGTGACTATCGCGTTTTCCTGTTTCACTACCCGGATTTGATCGACGAGATGCGCAGGAACAAGATTGATCTGTATCTTGCTGGGCACACTCATGGAGGACAGGTTGCTTTGCCATTTTACGGCGCTTTGATCACGCTGGCTGCGACAGGAAAGAAGTATGAATCGGGGTTGCATTCTCTTGGCGACACTTACATCTACACGAATAGAGGCATTGGTATGGAGGGCGGGAAGGCGCCTCGTGTTAGATTCTGCGCGAGACCCGAACTGACAATTATCGATGTGCAGGGTATTGGAGAACGAAGCATAGAACCTTCGGGTCAGTAGTTTGCGCCGCGTGACACCGGATACCAAGAAACGCGAGGACATGTGTGACCGGCAGTGACGCAGACCGAAGATCTAGACGTCCTTTGTTTCGTGCCGTAAAACTCTCTAATTATTAGCATGGCTCCTTTATTCGAACGCCTTGCGGACTCGGCTACGAACCGGAGCCAGGGGTGCCCAGGACGATCGGCTCGAAGCCCTTGGACAATCAAGCCGGTCGGTGGCTCCGAGAGCGAATAATGGCCACCCTTTGGAAAATCAACCAGCACCGGGACGTCATTGCCGTCTAATTCATCCGAGTTTCGCTTGCTTGCTTGCTACCGTGCAAGACTCACGGCTGAGTATAGGCTGTAAGCTCTTGTCGCTTGATTTGCTCATAATTGCCATTGTGCATCTGGTTCAAAATGGCGGCAGTCTTGAGCAAATGTGCAGATAGTTTTTGT